>NZ_JBIBVY010000021.1:0-124568 GCF_043080665.1 Streptomyces sp. NPDC014991 | reverse complement strand
TGCCATGGCTCCGCCATGGCGCCCTCCTCCGCCGTGCGATGCACGGCACCAGGACCCGCTCCCTGATCCGGCCTGATCCGAACGAAAGACCCTAGTGACGGTGCCGGAGCGTGTCGGCCTGGCCGTGCCGCCCGCCCCGGCTCCCGTGCGGCCCCGTCCTGGCTCCGCCGTTCCCGGCCGTCGCCGCGTCATCGGTCCGTCGGGCCGTCCTCGTGTGCCGGTGGGCCCGCCGCGGCGGGCGCGTCCACCACGTCCACGTCGCTCGCCCGGACGTACGCGAGCCGGTGGCCGAACTGGATCTCGTAGTAGTGTTCCCGGCCCCAGACGACCGGATTGGGGGTGTCGGTGAAGGACGACCTGGCGGTGTAGGAGCTGCCGACGCGGGACTGTGTGACGTACCGCTGGCCCGCGAGGAGGCTGTACGGCAGTGGTGACTCGGGCTGCTCCGGCACGTCCTCCGGGTAGGCCTCCTCCTCCGGGAGGGCACGTCCGTACACCGGGATCTCGTCCCTGCCCTGCTTGGGTGTGACCATGCGCCCGGCGGCACCGACGGCGGTCGGCTGCTTCTTGGGGTTCTTGAACCACGCTTTGTGACCCTGGTACCAGATGGCGGTCCAGTCACCGCTGCGGTCGGCGACAGCGAACGTCTGACCGGTGGAAACGCGGGACCCCAGGTCGTTGACGTCCTCCGTGGAGTCGTCGCCGTCCGGCTTGCGGCCCGGGTCCTGGATCAGCGGGGCGTTCTCGTCGGGTTCGGTGTGCAGCCGTACGGCACTGGAGCCGTGCGGCGGACAGGGTGAACCGCTGTCGGTACACCCCGTGTACCGCGGCTTGTTCTTGGCGAAGTCCGGCAGGATGGTCACCATGTCGCTGTTCGGTCCCGCCGTCGCCCGCAGTGGCGCTCCCAGGAGGTCGAAGTAGTGCCGCCAGTCCCAGAAGGGGCCGGGGTCGTCGTGCATGTCGGGGATCGTGTCGGCGGTCGGGGAGGGCACGTTGTCGTGGCCGAAGATGTGCTGCCGGTCGAGCGGGATGCTGTACTTCTTCGCCAGGTACCGCACCAGGCGCGCCGAGGCCCGGTACATCGGTTCCGAGTACCAGGTGCCGGGCTGCCTGAGGAAACCTTCGTGCTCGATGCCGATGGAGCGGGCGTTCACGAACTGGCTGCCGGAGTGCCAGGCCTCGTCCTTCGTCCTGACGTGCTGGATGACGTGGCCGTCGTTGGAACGGATCGAGTAGTGCCAGGACGACTCCGTCGGGTCCTGGACGGTCTTGAGCATGTTCGGCAGCACGGCCTCCGTGTCGTGGATGACGATGTACTCGATCGACTGGTCGAGGGGCCGGTCGGCGAGGTCGTGGTTGCCGTACGAGTTGTCGTCGATCTCCTCGTACGGCGCGCCGAGCCAGTCGCAGGACAGTTCGGCGGGGCACTCGACGTCCTTCGGCCGCTGGGGGCCGCGGGGGCGGGTGTGCGGCTGGACGCCGGGGGTGGCGGGAAGGGTGACGTCCTGTCCTTCGGCGGTGGTGCGGTGCGTTCCCCGCCGGATGAGGGCGAAGACGTCGTCGGCGTACGTCGCGGCCGACGTGACGTCCCGTGTGCCCGGGAAGCGCGCCACCGCCTCCCACCAGTCCGCCGGGTCGGCGCTGAGCGGATTGCCGAGTTGTCGTTGCGTGGCTGCCAGGAGCGCAGCGCCGCCGCGCACGTTGGCGGCGGCGTCCGTCCGCAGGCGTGCGGCGGGGGACTGGATGAGGCGGGCCGCCTGTCGCAGGTCCGCGGGCTGTACGGCGCGGCTGGACGAGGTGTCCCCGGCGGCCGGTCCCGCCGCTGCCACGAGCGGCGGGGTGGGGCCGCCGTCCGGTGGCCGCGGGCCGGGTTCCCGTGCCGGGGCCCGGCCGCTGTGGGCGTCCACCAGGTGCATCGGGCCGAAGCCCCCCGCGACGCTGGGCGCGCCCGGATGGGAGTCCCACCGGGACTGCATGTAGGACACGCTCATGAGCACGCTGCGCGGTACGTGGAACTCGCGCGCGGCGTCCGTGAAGGCGTCCTGAAGGCGCCGGTCCGCCGCATCGTCGGGGCCGTACATCGGGAGGATCAGCAGGGGCGACAGCACAGCCGCCGACGCGATCACGCATGCTGTCCGGCGGCACCTCCTGACGGCTCCGGGGACTTGTGCGGCGACTGTTCTTCTCATTGCGCAGGCTCCCAACCAGGCTCGGCACAACCAGGACAAAGGTGTTGCCCTGCCGTCACACCACCCCTCGTAGGTTTCCGTGCCCGGCGCGCCGCGTCGTGGCGAGCGTCACCGGGGTGGACCAGCGGCCCCGCAGAGGCCACCCGGTCGGCGGCAGTGACTCCGCCTCCCGGGGCACCAGGAGCGACCGCGGCCGGGCCTCAGTCCTCGACCGGGTCCACCTGCCAGTCGGGGTGGCCGGGCATGGGCGGGGTGTGCGCCCCGTACAGCCACGGGGTCAGGAAGGGACGCAGGTCCTGGCCCGCGATCCGGGACGCGAGCGCGGTGAAGTCCCGGGTGCCGGCCGCGCGGCCCCGGTACTCGGTCACCCAGGCTCGCTCGATCCTGTCGAAGGTCTGCGCACCGACCTTCTCCCGCAGCGCGAACAGCACGAGCGCCGAGCCGTCGTACCGCATGACCTTGAAGAGCGTCGCCTCGGTGGGCTCGGCCGGCGCTCCTTCGTCGTGCCGCCACCGGTCGTGCTGCTCGTAGGCCGCCCGCATCGCGGACTCCAGGCTCACGCCGCCGTGCTCGTCGGAGTACAGACGTTCGTAGAAGCGGGCGTGTCCCTCGCTGAGCCACAGGTCGGACCAGCGTCGGATGGCGACGCTGTCACCCGTCCAGTGGTGCGTCAGTTCGTGGACGAGATTGCGTTCGGCCTCCACCCGGTCACCCAGCAGGTCGTCCTTCGGTACGACGGACAGCGACTGTGTCTCCAGTGCCACGGGCAGGTCGGTGTCGCCGACCAGCACGCCGTAGCGGCGGAACGGGTACGGGCCGAGCCGCCGTTCCAGCCAGGCCAGGTGCTCCGGAGTGAGTGAGCGGTGGGCTTCGGTGTCCGTGACCAGGGCGTCGGGGACCACGTCCCGGACGGGCAGTCCGTGGGGGCCGCTGCTGTCGACGAACGTGAACCTCCCGATCGCCATCTGGACCAGCTGTGCCGCGATCGGCTGTTCGGAGTCGTAGATCCATCGCACGCGGCCGTCGGGCCGCCGGGCGGTGCCGACTAGCCGGCCGTTGGCCACCGCGGACAGTCCTGCGGGGGTGGTGATCCGGAAGGTGACCGGTGCCCGCAGACTCGGGTGGTCGTTCGCGGGGAAGACCATTCTGGCGCCGTCGGGCTGCGCGCAGAGCAGGGTGCCGTCGGGCGTGGGAACCCAGCCGTAGTCCTGGATGGCATCGTCGCGGTGCCGGCTGCGGGCCGGGTCGGCGGTGTAGGAGACGCGGACGGTGAACGTGCTGCCGTGGGGGATCGGCTTCGCGGGCGTGACGACGAGTTCGTCGGCCCTGCGTTCGGCGGTGGCCCGCACGCCGTCGACGGTGACGTGGTGCAGCGTGTTGCCCGCGAAGTCCAGGTCGAAGCGGGAGAGGGCCTGTGTGGCGGTGGCGCTGATGGTGGCGCCGGCCTCGAACGGCGTCCGCGGCGCCTGCCAGTCGAAGTCGAGCGTGTAACGGCGGACGGTGTAACCGCCGTTTCCGGCCAGCGGCATCAGTGGGTCGCCGATGCCCGGCGCGCCGGGGGACGGGGCCGGGCCGGCCGAGGCGCCGGGGGCGGGAGTGCCATGGCCCGCGTGCCTGTCTCCGCCGGCCGAGCGGACGCCACCGGGGAGCGCTGGGAATCCCGGGAGTGAGAGGGATCCGGTGAGTGCGAGCGTTCCGGTGAGGGCGACGGCTCCGGTGAGGGCGAGAGCCAGCGCCGTGCGCCGTGCGCGCGGAGCCGGGTGCCGTCGCGGACGCCGGGGGTCCGGGTGCATGGACGACGCCTTCACCGGCGGGGTTCGTGGGCGTCGCGGCGTCGGGGGGACCGGCTCGCGGCCGGGTGCCCCGCTGGACCGGCGGCCGTCATGATCTCCATGACGGCACTATGACAGGAAGATGGGCTTATATCACTGAATGCCCTTCAAGGGGGTTTCGTGTGGAGGTCGCGGAGGGCGTCGTCATCGCGCCGGTCTGCCCGAGGCGTCATTGCGGGGGCCGGCCCCAGCCCGTAGAACACCGGCCATGAGAAGACGGATAGTCATGTCCATGCTCGCCGGAGCGGCGCTGCTGGCGAGCGCGCTCCTCGGCACGGGGACCCCGGCCGCCCAGGCCGCCGCCGTACCCGCCGAGTTCGGCGCCGACTGGCACGATCCGGTGACCGCGGCCCCACCCGTCGACCGGCCGCACACCCGGTCCTGCCAGGTGACTCTCGCCGACGTCCGGTTCCGCGACTTCACTCCCTACCGGAGCGCGTACGCACCCCCCGAGGGCTGTGGCGACCGCTGGAGCAAGGTCGTCCTGCGCCTCGACGGCCAAGTGAAGGGCCGCCAGTACGACCGTCTCGGCTATCTGCACGTCGGCGGGGTCGAGGTGCTGCGCACCTCCACGCCGGAGCCCTCGCCCGAGGGCATCGAGTGGCACGTGGAGAAGGACGTCACCCGCTACAGCGACACCTTCCTCCGCGCCCGTGACGTCGAGATGCTGATCGGCAACGTCGTGGACGACACGTACACCGGCGTCATCGACGTGCACGTCACCCTGACCTTCTACACGGGCCGTCCGGCCACCCCGGCCCCCGACCGCGTGCTCACCCTCGCCGACACCTCCGACGGGACATCCCTCACCACGCCGCGCAACAGCGAACGGATCGTCGCCGAGGTCTACGCGACCGGGTCGGGCGGCGGCTGCGAGGAGTTCTGGTACCTGACCGTGGCCGACCCGGCGTCGTACTCCTGCAAGGCCGACCACGGCCCGTACCGCGAGGTTCAGATCAAGGTCGACGGCCGGCTCGCCGGCATCGCCGCGCCCTACCCGAACGTGTGGACCGGCGGCTGGTCCAACCCCTTCCTCTGGTACGTGCTCCCGGCGCCGCGCGCCTTCGACGTGCGGCCGATCGAGTACGACCTCACGCCCTTCGCCGGTCTGCTCGACGACGGCCGCCCGCACCGCGTCGAGGTCTCCGTCGTGGGCGTGCCCGCGGGCCAGGCGGGCTGGAGCGCCCCCGTGAACGTCCTGGTCTGGCAGGACGCGCACCGTGCCCGGCTCACCGGCGCCCTCACCACGGACAACGCGACCGGCCTCGCCGACCCCTCGGTGTACACGCCCGGTGCGCAGAACCGGGTGCGCACCGAGGCCGGGCACCGGCTCACCGTCTCCGGCTACCTCGACACCTCGCACGGGCGCGTGACCACCACCGTCACCCGGACGCTCGCCAACAGTTCCGTCCACCGCTGGACCGACGACGAGACCACGGACGGCCTGGACGCGACCTGGACCGACGACGAGACCGTCACCGTCACCGACGGCGGATCCGGGCGCGGACGCGGTGCCGGTGCCGGGCACGGACCCGGGCGGACGAGGCACACGCACCGGACGTACACCGTGGACGGCGCCACGACCCTGGGCGCGGACAGCCGGCTGCGTACCGTGCTGACCCTGGGGGACCGGGCCTCGGCGGTGGTCCGCGAAGGCCGGCGCACCGCGTGGTCGCTGCTCGACGACACCTACAGCGGCGACGCCGCCTACACGACCGACGTGCCGCGCGACCAGCGGCACGCGGTCGGCACCTCGACGGAGCGCTATCGCCTCCTCGGTCCGGACGGATGTCACGACCGTTCGCTGACCACGGTCCAGGGCGTGCTGACGCAGGACCGCAGCCGCTGCTGAGACGGGCGGCGGGGGCGTCCGCCCCCCGGCGTCGGCTGCCGGCGGTCCCGCCCCGTCTCGGGTGGGGCCACCGGTGATCAGCAGGACTGCGGGGAGTCCCCGTCGATCAGCGTGTCGAGCAGCACCCCGAGCACCTGGCGCTCCTTCTCCGTCAGGGGGGCGAGCATTTCCTCGGCCGCCGAGCGGCGTGCGGCACGCAGCTCGCGCAGGGTGGTGTGGCCCTCGTCCGTCAGCTCGATCCGGGTCACGCGCCGGTTCGACGGATCCGGCACCCGCCGCACCCGGCCGCTCGCCTCGAGCCCGTCGACCAGCGTCGTCACCGCGCGCGGCACGACCTCGAGGCGCTCGGCGAGATCGGCCATGCGCGGAGGTGAGCCGTAGTGGGCGAGGGTGCGCAGCAGCCGGGACTGCGCCGGGGTGATGCCCAGGTCATGCTGTTCCAGATGACGTTTCTGGATGCGGTGCACCCGGCGGGTGAGCCGTAGCAACTGCTCGGCGAGCAGGCCGTCGGGATCGGGGGTGGTCATGCGGGAACAATATCAGGACACCGTTCATTGTGAGTATAGGTAACAATGAGCTACGATCCATCAGGCATCGCCGGCCGACCGCTGACCGGCGCCCGCTCACCTCCGTAGGAGCCCATGCACCCCGACCGTGAACCCGCCTGGACCCCACCTGCCGACGCCGGCGAACAGCCCCGGCAGGTGCGCCGCATCCTGAAGCTCTTCCGCCCCTACCGCGGGCGGCTCCTGATCGTCGGCCTGCTCGTCGGCGCCTCGTCACTGGCGTCGGTGGCCACGCCCTTCCTGCTCAGGGAGACCCTCGACGTCGCGATCCCCGAGGGCCGCACCGGCCTGCTGAGCCTGCTCGCGCTCGGCATGATCCTGAGCGCGGTCCTGTCCAGCGTCTTCGGCGTGCTCCAGACGCTCATCTCCACCACGGTGGGGCAGCGTGTCATGCACGACCTGCGCACCGCCGTCTACGGTCGGCTGCAACGCATGTCGCTGGCCTTCTTCACCCGCACCCGCACCGGCGAGGTGCAGTCCCGCATCGCCAACGACATCGGCGGCATGCAGGCCACCGTCACCTCCACCGCCACCTCGCTGGTCTCCAACCTCACGAGCGTGGTCGCCACGATCGTCGCGATGGCCGCCCTGGACTGGCGGCTGACGATCGTCTCCCTGCTCCTGTTGCCGGCGTTCGTGTGGATCAGCCGCCGGGTCGGCAACGAACGCAAGAAGATCACCACCCAGCGGCAGAAGCAGATGGCCGCGATGGCGGCCACGGTCACCGAGTCGCTCTCGGTCAGCGGCATCCTGCTCGGCCGCACGATGGGCCGCTCCGACTCGCTCACCGCGTCCTTCGCGGAGGAGTCCGAGCGCCTCGTCGACCTGGAGGTGAGATCGAACATGGCCGGCCGCTGGCGCATGGCCGTGATCACGGTCGTCATGGCCGCGATGCCCGCCGTCATCTACTGGACCGCGGGCCTCGCCCTCCGGTTCGGCGGTCCCGAGGTCTCCCTCGGCACCA
Organism: Streptomyces sp. NPDC014991; assembly: GCF_043080665.1. Lineage (NCBI taxonomy): Bacteria > Bacillati > Actinomycetota > Actinomycetes > Kitasatosporales > Streptomycetaceae > Streptomyces > Streptomyces sp. NPDC014991. Next base: position 117,165 of record NZ_JBIBVY010000021.1, on the reverse strand, counting down.
TCGTCGCCTTCGTCTCGCTCCAGCAGGGCCTGTTCCGCCCGGCCGTGAGCCTCCTCGCGACCGGCGTCCAGATCCAGACCTCGCTCGCGCTCTTCCAGCGCATCTTCGAGTACCTGGACCTGCCCGTCGACATCACCGAACGCGAGCGGCCCGTCCGGCTGGACCGGATCAAGGGCGAAGTCCGCTTCGAGGACGTCGAGTTCCGCTACGACGGCAAGGGTGGCCCCGTCCTCGACGGCATCGACGTCACCGTCCCCGCCGGCGGCAGCCTCGCCGTCGTCGGCCCGACCGGCGCCGGCAAGTCCACGCTCGGCTGTCTGGTGCCCCGCCTGTACGACGTCACCGGTGGCCGCGTCACCGTGGACGGCGTCGACGTCCGCGACCTCGACTTCGACACCCTCGCCCGCGCGGTCGGCGTCGTCTCGCAGGAGACGTACCTCTTCCACGCCTCCGTCGCCGACAACCTCCGCTTCGCCAAGCCGGACGCCGACGACGAGGAGCTGTACGCGGCGGCCAGGGCGGCACAGATCCACGACCACATAGCCGCGCTGCCCGACGGCTACGACACCGTCGTCGGCGAACGCGGCCACCGCTTCTCCGGCGGAGAGAAGCAGCGCCTGGCGATAGCCCGCACCATCCTGCGCGACCCGCCGGTCCTCATCCTCGACGAGGCGACCAGCGCACTGGACACCCGCACGGAGGCCGCCGTGCAGCGAGCCATCGACGCGCTCTCGGCCGACCGGACGACGATCACCATCGCCCACCGCCTGTCGACGGTCCGCGGTGCCGACCAGATCGTGGTGCTGGACTCCGGACGGGTCGCCGAGCGCGGCACGCACGAGGAACTGCTGGAGCTGGACGGCCGGTACGCCGCCCTGGTGCGCCGGGACGCGCAACTGCAGCCGACAAGCTGAACAGATGCCAGGTTTGGGACGATATGCGTACTACCGTGCCCGCATGCAGACGAAGACTCCGCCACGGAGCAGGATCCGACTGACACGCCGGGGCAGACTCGCCCTCATCGTGGCCGGCGCCGTCGTCACCGGCACCGCCGTGGCGGTGCCGCTGCTGACGCTGGTGAACTTCCACGAGGAGGCGAAGCCCGCGACGCTGGTCATCCCGGAGGGGTGGCGCGCCGGCCAGGTCTACGACGCGGTCGACAAGGCGCTCGAGCTGCCGCCGGGAAGCACCCGCAAGTCCCTCGGCAAGGCCGCCCTGAAACTGCCGGGCGAGGCCGAGGGGAATCCCGAGGGGTATCTCTTCCCCGCGACGTATCCCATCCGGAGAGGGGCGACGCCCGAGTCCCTGGTGCGGCTCATGGTCGACACCGCCAACAGGAAGTACGACGGCGCACCGGTCGCGGCGGGGGCCCAGCGCAGCGCGATGAACGTCTACCAGGCCGTCACCATCGCCAGCATCGTCCAGGCCGAGGCCGCGACGAAGGAGGACATGGGCAAGGTGGCCCGGGTCGTCCTCAACCGGCTGGGACGCGGGATGCCGCTCCAGCTGGATTCGACCATCAACTACGCGCTGAACCGCAGCACTCCGCACACCAGCCAGGACGACATCCGGATCGCGAGCCCCTACAACTCCTACCAGCGCATGGGCCTGCCACCGACACCGATCGGCAACCCCGGCGACGACGCGATGCGCGCCGTGCTCAACCCGACGCCGGGCGACTGGCTGTACTTCGTCACCGTCAGACCCGGGGACACCCGCTTCACCGCGGACTATGCCGTACATCTGAGGAACGTGGCGGAGTTCAACGCCCTGCACCGGAGCGCGGGGACGGCACAGCCGCCGAGCGGCAGCCCGGCGCAGTCCCCGGCCCCCGCCCGGCCCCCGGTCCGCTGAGCCCGCGGGGGAGTCACACGGCGACCGGCTCCCCGGCCGGCAACCGCCTGATGTCCCGGACGGCCGTGCGCCCGGCGCGGTTGGCGCCGACGGTGCTCGCCGAGGGGCCGTAGCCGAGAAGATGGATCCGCGGATCGGCGACCACGCGGGCGCCCTCGACGCGGATGCCGCCGCCCGGCTCACGCAGTCGCAGCGGAGCCAGATGGTCGAGCGCGGCCCGGAAACCGGTCGCCCACAGGATCACGTCGGCGGCCACGTGCCGGCCGTCCCGCCACTCCACGCCGTCGGGGGTGATCCGGTCGAACATCGGCTGCCGCTCCAGCACGCCGTCGGCCAGACCCTGCCGGACGGCGTCGTTCAGGGGCAGCCCGGTGACCGAGACCACACTGCGCGGGGGCAGCCCCCGGCGCACCCGCTCCTCCACCAGCGCGACCGCCGCGCGGCCCGCCTCCTGGTCGAACGGCGCCTCCCGGAAGACCGGGGGCCGCCGGGTGACCCACGTGGTCCCGGCGGCGTTCGGGGCGATCTCCAGCAGGTGCTGGGTGCCCGAGGCTCCGCCGCCCACGACCACGACCCGCTGCCCGGCGAACTCCTCCGGGCCGGCGTACTGAGCGGTGTGCAGTTGCCGCCCGCGGAAGTCCTCCTGGCCGGGGTAGCGCGGCCAGAACGGGCGGTCCCAGGTACCGGTCGCGTTGATCAGCGCCCGCGTCGACCAGGCGCCCTCCGAGGTCTCCACGAGCAGCCGCCCTCCGTCGCCCTCGCGTACGGCGCGTACGTCGACGGGGCGCCGTATCCGCAGGGCGAACGCCCGCTCGTACCGGTCGAAGTACTCCCCGACCACGTCTGCCGAGGGCCGCGCCGGGTCGGCGTCCGTCAGCTCCATGCCGGGCAGCGCGTGCATCCCGTGGACCTTGCCGTACGTCAGGGACGGCCACCGGTACTGCCAGGCGCCGCCCGGCCCGGGGGAGTGGTCGAGGACCACGAAGTCACGGTCCGGCTCGAAGCCGCTGCGGCGCAGATGATAGGCGCCGGCCAGACCCGCCTGACCGGCACCTGCGACGACGACCTCGATCTCGCGCGTTGCGTTCACGCCTCCCTCAACGGGCCGGCACCGACGGATCTTCCCGACCGCGGGAGAGGCGTGCCGGCCCTTGCCGTCGAAGACGGTCCTCGGCCGGGCGCCGGTCCGGCGGCCGGGACCGGTCTCGGCCGACGCCCGCCGGTCGACCGCGTGTCGGCTCGGCCGGGCAGGGCGAAGGATGTGGTGCCACACCTTCTCCAGGGCATCGGGCGGGGCACCTGGGATCACGTACGGCGGGGCGGCGGAGCCCTCAGGAGAAGGGACGGGGGGAGCGGAGGGGCGTCAGCGGCCGTGGCGACACGCGGCGGAGGCCACCCGCGGCGGGTCGGCGTGACCGTGCGTGGTGAGCAGAGCCGAGCACAACATGCGGCAGAGGGTGGCCCGGTGGCCGCGCCACGGTCGGCGGTGTCTCGCCCCGTGGACCTCGCGTATCAGAACTCGACGCTGCCACGGCGTGTGAGAACCGGCGCATGGGTCAGGATGGGGGCATGTCCGATGCCTTCACCACGCGCATGCTGAGCGTCTCCACCGGCTCCCGGGAACGCGTCGTCGACCTCACCGCCGACTGCGAGGAGTTCCTGAGGGAGGCCGCAGCCGGCCGGGACGGCCTGCTCAACATCTTCGTCCCGCACGCCACCGCCGGAATCGCCGTCATCGAGACGGGTTCCGGAAGCGACGACGACCTCCTGGCGGCCCTGCACACCCTGCTCCCCGCAGACGACCGCTGGCAGCACCGGCACGGCAGCCCCGGCCACGGCCGCGACCACGTCATGCCGGCCATCGTCCCGCCGCACGCGACCCTCCCGGTGATCGGCGGCCGTCTGGAACTGGGCACCTGGCAGTCGGTGTGCCTGGTGGACACCAACAAGGACAACCCCGAGCGCCGGGTGCGGCTGAGCTTCCTCGGCTGACCCGAGCGGGATCCGCCCCGAGCCGGCCCGCGCCGCCGCAGCGCGGTGACGCGTCAGGTGGAGCGGGTCCGGGCGGACGCTGGTGGCCGCGGCGCCGGCACCAGGCCGAGCCGCTGAGCACGCAGTACGGTGCCGACGCGGTCGCGGGTGCCCAGCTTGCGGTAGATGTTCTCGACGTGCTTGTGCACAGTGCGGACCGAGATGCCGAGGCGCCGGCCGATGGCGTCGGCCGTGAGCGCGTCCGTGAGCAGGAGCAGCACGGACGTCTCGCGCGGGGTCAGCGCGCAGTCCGCCGCGCGCTGATCCGCCACCCCGGCGGCACCGAGCGCCCGCCGCCACTCCTGGAGCAACTGCCGCTGCCGCTCGACGGCGGCCAGCAGAGGCTGCGCCCGCTCGGCCATCATCAGGTGGTCGTCGGCGAAGTCGGTGCCGGCGCGGTAGACGAGGCAGCCGGTGATCGGGCTGGTGCTGCCCGGCAGCGGGACTCCCAGCACGTGCTCGACGTCGAGGGCTCCGGCGAGCAGGTGTGCCGTCGGGCTGTCCGGCCAGGTCCCGCCGACCGCCCGGTGCGCGGTGACCGGCGTGCGGTCGGCCCGGGGCGCGTAGTGGCGGGCGAACGGGTAGCCGGCGCGCAGCAGAGCGAGGTCGGCGTCGCCGAGCCGGGCCAGTTCCGCGGCGGCGGCGTCGGGCACCGCACCGATCGTGCCCCCGCTCTCGCTCCAGTCGTCCAGCTTGTGGATGGCCGCCTCACCGCCGCACAGGTCCGCCAGCGTCCCGGCCAGCAGGGGCCACAGCCGCTCGGGCTCCCGTTCGTGCAGCGCCGTCACGGCGGCCGCCGCCATGCGTTCGTAGGCCCTTTCCAGACGCACGTGGTCCCCTCGGTTGCCGTACCCACCTGTCCTCCCGTGGGCGTACGTACTTCTACGCATACCCCGGCGGTCCCCGCCTGGTACAGACTTCAACCCGGCGACACCGGCCTGCGCGGACGCACTGCGTCCGACGGGCCGCCGGCACGGGGGAACGGCGGCCCGTCCGGTGCCGTCGGCCACGCGCCCGGCAACGGACGACGCCCCCCGGCACAGCCGAAGGGCGTCGCGGACGGGCGAGCGGGTCAGTCGCGCTCGGCGCCGCTCTCCTTCTCCTGCTTCAGGTTCTTGATCCGCGCGGCCTCCTTGCGGACCTCGGCCTGGGTGGCGCGCTCCTTCTCCAGCCAGTCGGGCTGCTCCTGCTTGAGCGCCTCGATCTGCTCGGTGGTGAGCGGCTCGGTGACCCCGCCACGGGCCAGGCCCGCGATGGACACGCCCAGCTTGGCGGCGACCACCGGACGCGGGTGCGGACCGTTGCTCCGCAGCTCGCGCAGCCACTCCGGAGGGTTGGCCTGGAGCTCGTTCAGCTCGGCACGCGAAACCACGCTCTCCTGGAAGGAGGCGGGGGTGGCGGGGAGGTACACACCCAGCTTCTTCGCCGCGGTCGCGGGCTTCATCGTCTGGGTGCTCTGCTGCGACTTCATGAGGTCAAGGGTATCGGCCGCGCACGGGAGGCCCGACCACGCCTGCGGAGGGAGGGGAGGAGGCCCTGCGGTGGCCGCTGCCGGGGGTGGAGCGGTGGTGGCCGGCGACGGGGTGGGCCGGCGACGGGCGGTGAGGGGGGCCGGTGGCGGACGGTAACCTGGGCTGGTGACAGGCTCGGAGGCATCACCGTCGTTCCGGCTCGCGTACGTTCCCGGAGTGACGCCCGCCAAGTGGGTGAAGGTCTGGAACGAGCGCCGGCCCGGCATCCCGCTCACCCTCGTCCAGGTCGAGGCCGCCGAGGCGCCCCGGGTGCTGCGCGCGGGCGAGGCCGACGCGGGGCTGGTCAGGCTGCCCGTCGACCGTACGTACTTCAGCGCGATCCCGCTGTACACGGAGACCTCCGTGGTCGTCGTCCCCAAGGATCACGTGATCACGGCGGTGGAGGAGGTGACCCTGGCGGACCTCGCCGACGAGGTGCTCTTCCATCCCCTGGACGACCTCTTCGACTGGGACGCCCCGCCGGGCGAACCGGCCTTCGAGCGGCCCGCCACGACCGCGGACGCGATCGAGCTGGTCGCGGCCGGCGTCGGCCTCCTGATCGTCCCCCAGTCCCTGGCCCGCCTCCACCACCGCCGGGACGTGACCTACCGGCCGGTCGCCGACGCACCGCAGTCCAGCGTCGCCCTTTCCTGGCCGGAGGACGCCACCACCGACCTGGTGGAGGACTTCATCGGTATCGTCCGTGGGCGCACGGTCAACAGCACCCGGGGCCGTACGACGGCGAACACCCCGGCCGACCGGACGCGCAAGCGCTCCGAAGAGAGCGGCAGCCGGCAGACCCCCGCGGCGAAGGCGCGGGCCAAGCCGGCGGGCGGCACGGCACGCGCCCGCACGGGCGGCGCCAAGCCGGCCAAGCGGGGGAAGCCGCGCCGCAGGTCGTGAGCCCGGCCGGCGCCTCGGCGCCGAGCCCCCTGGCCGCACCCCGCCCCGCGGCACGGGCGTTCAGGAGGCGTCCCGGACCCGCTCCTCGGTGCCGCCCTCCTGCGAACCCCGCCGGACCGTCTCCCCGGCGCTGCCCGGCTCGGGGTGCACATGGCGTTCCCGCAGGTCGGCGATTGCCAGCACGAGTGCGAGCAGGATGATCCCCACGGCGGTGAGCAGCCCGAGCCGGACTGCCGTGCCGGCGTTGCCGTGGTTGGCGAGATGAGCGAAGTACACCGCGCCGACCACGGCGATGCCGGCCGCCGAGCCGACGCGCTGGCCCGTCTGGAGCACGCCGCCGGCCGCCCCCGCACGGTGGACCGGGACGCGGGTGAGGGTGAGGGTGGTGTTCGGGGAGACGGTCAGACCGGAGCCGATGCCTCCGATGAGCATCGGCAGCGCCGACGCCCATCCCACGCCCCGGCCGGGCACCAACTCGACCGCCGCGACCACGCCGAGCAGCCCCAACGCCACCCCGCTCAGACCGATCACGACCAGGGTGCGGCCGAAGCGCAGCACCAGCCGGCCGCCGACCGCGGCCCCGACCGCCGAGGCCGCCGCGAAGGGCAGCACGCTCAGACCCGCGGCGAGCGCGCTGTAACCCACGTTGTTCTGGAGATACAAGGTGTAGACGAAGAAGACCGTGGTGAAGCCCGCGAAGTACGAGAGGCTGACCAGGGCACCGAGAGTGAAGGAGCGCAGGGAGAACAGCGCCAGGTCCACCAGCGGAGCGTGCCCGCGCAGCCCCTGCCGCCTCTCCCACACCCAGAACGCGCCCAGCAGCACCACGGCCACCGGCATCAGGGCCCACTTCTCCCGCCCGGTCCACTGCTGCTCCTGCACCAGGGGCAGCATGAGCGCGAGGACACCCGCACCGAGGAGCAGTACGCCGAACGGGTCGAACTCCTCGCGTTTTCCCGCCGGTACCGCGAAACGGGGGAGCAGCCGGAGTCCCGCGACGAAGGCGGCCACCCCGATCGGCAGATTGACGAAGAACACCCAGCGCCAGCCGTCGTCGGTGCCGACGGCGTCGATCAGCAGGCCGCCCGCCAGGGGGCCCACCGCCGTCGACACGCCGATGACGCTGCCGAGCAGCCCGAAGGCCTTGGCCCGTTCGGCGCCCTGGAACATCTGCTGGATCAGCCCCGAGGTCTGCGGCGCGACGATGCCCGCCGCCGTGCCCTGGACCAGCCGGAACAGCACCAGCCAGGAGGGTCCGGGCGCGAGCCCGCACGCCGCCGAGGCCACGGTGAACAGGGCGAGCCCGAACAGGAAGGCCTGACGTCGTCCGCGCATGTCACCCAGCCGGCCCGCCGGGACCAGGGCGAGTCCGAAGGTCAGGGCGTACCCGGAGACCACCCAGGACTGGGCGGCCTGGGAGGCTCCCATCCCGTGCTCCATCGAGGGCAGGGCCACGTTCACGATCGAGGTGTCGAGGAGCGAGATGAAACCCGCTGCGAGACAGACCCCGAGCGCCTTCCACCGCCGGTCGTCGGGAGCGGGCCGGGCCTGAACTGTGCTCATGGGGTCACGCTATGCAGCCATGGCCCACCGCGCACGGTGAAGCATGACGCGCCGGCCCCGCACCGCCGCCCGCCCGCGGCGCCGCTCCGGCGCGCCGCGTCCCTCGGCCGCGCATACGCCGAACGTGCCGTGAACTCCTGCTGTCCGCCCCGCACCGGCAGGGTCGCCGTGGCGGACTCGGGGGCGTCCGCCTGGGCACGGACGGACGGCACGGCGATGCGGCCCGTCCCGGCCGTGTGAGCCGCGGCCGCGCCGGGGCCGCGTCCGCCGGCAGCACGCGGTCTGCCGGTTCCGCGCGGAGCCGGCGGGCCGCCTGCGGAAAGACATCGGGGGCGGGCTTGCCGCGCGGGACCTCGTCGGCCGAGACCGCCGTGCGCGTGCCCGCCGGACCGCCGTCGGCTCCCGGGCGCTGACGCCGGTGTGGTCCTCGTGGTCCGCCCGGGTGAAGGCCGGGACGCCGTGCTCGGCCAGGGTCCGCCGGGACGACGAGACGGGTGCCGAGAGACCGCGCATGGCCTCCGGACCGCTGCTGGCGTCCATGATGCCGGCCGTCAGGCGCGGGCCGCCCGGCCGACCGACTCCACCAGCGGCAGCAGCCGGTACGGAACGCGTTCGCGCAGCGCCACCTCCGTGCGGGTGCGCACCACGCCGGGAAGGCTGATCAGCTTCTGGATCACGTCCTCCAGATGGGCGTTGTCCCGGCCCACCACGCGCGCGAGCAGGTCCCCGCCACCCGTGATCGAGAACGCCTCCACGATCTCCGGTACGGCGGCCAGCGCGTCGCCCACATCGTCCAGATGACCCTGGGTGACCTCGATGTGCACGAACGCCAGCACCGGATGCCCCAGGGCGGCGGGGGACAGGGAAGGACCCGTACCGGTGATCACACCGTCGCGCTCCATCCGGTCCAGCCGGGCCTGGAGCGTGCCACGGGCCACGCCGAGGATACGGGCGTACTCGCGCACGCTGGTGCGCGGCTGCTCGAGGAGCAGCCGCAGGATGCGGGTGTCGAGTTCGTCCACGGCCATGACGTACGACTGTACCAATGGCCCAGGTCACGAGAGGGGGCGTGGGCCGCCCCACCTGGTCCGTTGGCTTTCCGGCGGACGCTCCTGCCCCTCCGGTGCAAGGCCAATGGCCCAGTGATCCGGGCATCACTTGAGCCAGTGACCTTCGTGATGCTCTCATGGGGGTGTCGATGGCGCTGCGGATCCCCGCGGCGCCATTTCTGTGCCGGTGTTTGCCAGGGGAGGGCAGCAGTGCTGAAGAGGGTGTTCGTGGCTCCGGACCCGGGGCGGGGGCGGTTGCGCTTCGCCGCGCGGGCGGTCCTCGGCATCGGACTGGCGGTCGTGGTCTGTTTCGGCGCCGGACATTCCCTCGCCGGCGCGGTCACCGGAGGCCTCGCCGCCCTGCTTGCCCTATTCACCGTCGCCGACGCGACCGTACGCGGCCAGGCGGTCACCACCGCTCTGCTGCCCGCCGTGGGCGTGCCGGTGCTCGCCGTGGCGGCCGGACTGCACGACGTCCCCGTCGCCCGTGACCTGGCCTTTCTCGCCGTCGTCGGCGCCGGCGTGTACGCGCGCCGCTGGGGGCCGCGCGGTCACAGCCTGGGCGTGTTCGCCTTCATGACCTTCTTCGTCGCCCAGTTCCTGCACGCCACGCCGGCCCAGCTGCCCGAGCTGTACGCCGCCGTCCTGCTGTCCGTGCTCAGCGCGGCGGCGGTCCGCTTCGGCGTGTGGTGCTACGAGCGCCGGCTGCCCCAGGCCGCCGTGCCCGCCCCGCCCGGCGGGACCGGGCTGACCCGGGTCACCACGCGGCAGGCGATCCAGGCGACCGCGGGTGCCGGGTTCGCGCTCGTCGCCGGCCAGCTGCTGTCGGGACAGCGCTGGTACTGGGCCGTCGGCGCGACCTGGTGGATCTTCGTCAACACCGCCTCGCGCGGCGAGACGCTGGTGCGCGGCTTCCGCCGGGTCCTCGGCACCGTCATCGGCATCGGCATCGGCCTCCTCGTCGCCGTCCCCCTGCACGGCGCACCCCTGCCGACGGCCGCCCTGGTCGCGGCCTCCGTCTTCGGCATCTTCTACACGGCCGCCGTCTCCTACACCTGGATGATGCTCTGGGTGACGCTGCTCGCCGAACTCCTCTACGGCCTGCTCGGCGTCCTCAGCCCCGGACTTCTCGCCCTGCGGCTCGCGGAGACCGGCGTCGGAGCACTCGGTGCCGCACTCGCCGTCCTGTTCGTGCTGCCGGTCACCACGCACGCCACCACCGACGCCTGGATCCAGCGGGCCCTGCGCTGCGTCCACGCCTGCACGGCCGAGGCCGCGGCCCGCCTCGCCGGTTCCGCCACGGCCGACCCCGCGCCGCGCGTCGCCGAACTGGAGCAGCTGCTCGGCCGCGTCCGGCTCTCGGTGGCGCCGCTGGTGCACCCGCTGAACCCGATGCCGGCCCGTAAGGCGCGTGCCCGCCGGGTGCTGGCCCTGCTCGACGACTGCGCGCGCGAGGTCAGGGGGCTGGTTGCGGTCGCCGCCGACCCGGAGGCCTCCCACGACGCGCGCCTCGCCGCCGCCTGCTGGCGCGTCGAGACCGCCGTCGAGGCCCTCACCGCCGGCCGCGGAGAACCGCTCCACCGTCCCGTCGAATCGCCCGCCGAGCCGGTCCTGGCCCATCTGCACGGCCTGGAACGCGCCCTCGCCGCCCTGGCCGAACCGCTGCGGGCACCGTCCGCATCGAGGCCGGCGGGAGCGGAGGTCCTGGCCGGACGGCCGGAGGCGTTCTGACACCGGCTACCGCGTCCTGCCGTGCGCCGCTGAAGGGGGTGCACGGCAGGGTGCTGTGCGGCGGCTCGTGCGGGGGAGCCGGACCCGTGTCGGCGACGGTGGCCCCGTCCTCGCGGGCCGGCTGAGGGCCTCCTCGCCCGCGTACGCCGACGGAGGGCGCCGCATGGCGGGTGTCGGCGCGGCGGCTAGTGCGGGACGCCGTGTCGGCGACGGTGTCGGTGTCCTGCCGGGTGCGTCGAGTGTCACGTCCGCGTGAAGAACCGGCAGGCCGCCCCTTCTTGGTCTAGACCGCCGGCGACGGGCTGCTACCGTCGGCCCCGGACTGGCTCGACCGAGAGGGGACAGCGGTGGCACAGGGCGGCAGGCCGGGCGGACGCCGGGCGTTCATCGGCTCGTTCACGGCGGCGGGCGGCCCCGGACTGGTGACCGCCGAGGTGGCACCGCACGGCGGCGCCCTCACCCTCGTCGCCGCCGCGGACGACGTACCCGACCCGTCCTACCTGGCCCTGTCACCGGACGGCGCCATGCTCTACGCGGTCAGCGAGACGGCCGAGGGCGCCGTCGCCGCCTACCGCGTCACCGGCGACCGGCCGGAACCCGCCGGCGTGCCCGTGCCGGTGGACGGCAGCGGCCCCACCCACCTCGGCCTGTACGCCGGGCACGTGCTCACCGCCAACTACGGATGCGGCAGCGTCACCGCCGTGCCGCTGCGCCCCGACGGCACCCTCGCCGCCAGGGCCTCCGGCCGGCTCCAGCACAGCGGCTCCGGACCGCACGACCGGCGCCAGCGCGGCCCGCACGCCCACCAGGTGCAGTCCGACCCCAGCGGCCGGTGGGCCGTCAGCGTCGATCTCGGGACGGACTCGGTCCGGGTGTGCACCCTCGTGGACGGAATCCCCGCCGTGCACCGCGAGACCGCCCTGCGTCCGGGCTCCGGCCCCCGCCACCTGGCCTTCCACCCGGACGGCGAGCACGCCTACGTCGTCAACGAGCTGACCCCCACCGTGACCGTGTGCCGCTGGGACGCCCGGACCGGCTCCCTGAAGCCGCTCACCGAGGTCCCCCTGCTGCCGGGCGCTCCCGCCGGGGACGCCTACCCCTCCGGAATCGTGGTCTCGCCCGACGGCCGCTTCGTGTGGGCCGCGACCCGCGGAGAGGACGTCCTGTCGGTACTCGCAGTCGGGGCCGACGGCCTCCGGCTGACCGGCACCGTGCCCTGCGGCGGGGCCTGGCCGCGCGCCCTGGCCGAGCACAACGGTTACCTGTACGCCGCCAACGAACGCTCCGGGAACGTGACCTGGTTCACCGTGGACGAGGCGACGGGCCTGCCCCGCTACGACGGCTCGGTGCGGGTCGCCGCGGCCTCCTGCGTCGTCTTCGGCTGAACACGCCGGGCCCCGGCACGGCGCAGGGCCCGCTCCGGTCCGGAGCGGGCCCTGCGCCGCACGAAGGCCGGCGGGTCAGCGGACCGGCGCACCCTGTGCCTGCTGCGGGGCGATGCCCAGCGCCGTCGTGTACTTGGCGAGGGCCAGCTTGCCGATCGCCGGGTACGCGCCGAGCGCCTCCGCCGTGGCACAGCCCGCCTCCTCGGCCGCCTGGGCCGTCAGCGCCGGGTCGATCTCCGGGCCGATCAGATACGGCGCCAGGGCCAACTGCTGCGAGCCCGAGGAACGCAGCTGCTCGGCCACCGAAGAGATGGAACCCTCCTGGTCCAGCGCCGCCGCCATCACCGGCACGGCCAGGCGCGCGGCGAGCAGCATGCCGGTGATGCCGGCCGCCTGCACCGCCTCCTCGCCGCCCACGGAGGCCAGGATGATGCCGTCGGCGGCGGTGGCCACCGTGAACAGCCGGGCGCGGTCGGCGCGGGCCAGACCCGCCTCGGACAGCCGCACGTGCAGCGCCTCGGCGAGCAGCGGGTGCGGGCCGAGGACGTCGGTCAGTTCGGCGGCGACCCGGCTGTCCATCACGGCCTGACGGATGTGACGCAGCAGCGCGCTGTCCGGACCGGCCAGCAGCGGGACGACGACCGCGACCGGGCCGTCGGGCTCCCTGACTCCCTCGACGCCGGCGGCGACGGCCCGCTCGTAACGGGCGGTGCGTTCCTCGGCGGCGCGCGCCAGCACGGAGCGCAGCGTGGCGAACTCCGAGTCGTCCCCGTCCAGGTACCCGATCCGGGCATCCAGGCCGGGCAGCTCGGAGCGGGCGATGCTCACGACCTCCTCGGCGAGGCTGCGCGTGGCGGCGCTGGGCGCGCCAGGCACCGCGAGGACGAGCGCGGGCGCGCCCTCGGGAGCCACCAGCGGTTCCGGGCGGCGGTGGCGTCCGGGCTGGCGGGGTCGCGGCATTCGTACGGGCAGGCCGGACGCGGGTCCAGTGGGGGAGCTCATGGCGCCGAATGTTACTGGCTCATCGGGCTACGCCGTTTGGGGAGGGTGCAGGTGAGCGGTATCCGTCCGGTTTTGTCTGATGAGTTACGTACGGGTGACGCCCGTTCCGGGCGCGCAGCGCGAACCACGGGCCGCAACCGGGAAACAAACCGCTGGTGAGGGCCCCGGGGCCGCCTTCGTCACAGCGATCACCGGTCACGGATCACGGATCACGGAGTACGGATCACGCAGAGCATGGTCGTTCCGGTCGGCAGGGTGAGCCGGCCCGCCGTCAGCGCCCCGGCGATCCGTACCGAGCCGTCCAGCGGGTCCCCCTCGGCCGGTACCTGCCGGGCGTGCGGCAGCCTGCGCGCCAACTCCTCGCGCAGCGGCACGAGGAGCGGGTCGCCCATCGTGAACAGGCCACCGGTCAGCGCCACGTCCGGTGTTCCGCCGGTCGGGCACACGGCGGCCGCCGACTCGGCCATGTGCCGGGCCGCCGCGCGCAGGATGCCCGCGGCGACCGGATCGTGCCCGGCGCACGCGGCCACCCGGGGCGCGAAGGAGGCGAGCACGGCGGGGCGGTCGGTGCGCGGGTAGAGCAGGCCGGGCAGCTCGCGGACCGGACCGAACTGCCGCTCGGCACCGGCCAGCAGCGGAGCGGAACCGCCTTCCCGGCCGTCGTGGGCGCGCAGCGCCGCCTCCAGACCCGCCCGGCCGATCCAGGCTCCGCTGCCGCAGTCGCCCAGCAGGTGCCCCCAGCCGTCGGCCCGCCGCCAGCCCCGCAGATCCGTGCCGACCGCGATCAGCCCGGTGCCCGCGGCCAGCACCGCGCCCGGACGAGGCCCGAGGGCGCCCACGTACGCGGTGACGGCGTCCGCGGCGAGCGCCACGGTCCGCACGCCCAGCTCCCGCGCGAGGGCGCCGGGCAGTTCGGCGCGCAGGGCGTCGCCCAGGGTGGCGAACCCGGCGGCGCCGACGACGGCCGTGTGCAGCTCGTCCACCCCCGCCTCGTCGGCCATGGCACGGGCCAACGGGAGGAGCTGTTCCATGAGGTGGGCGGGATCGATGCCGCGCGCGCCCGTGCGGACCGGTTCCCGGCTCTCCCGCCGGACCGTGGACTCCCGCCCCGGGGCGCCGACGGCGACCCGGAGGCCGGAACCGCCGGAGTCCACTGCGAGGAACCCCGGTGAGGTCACGGCAGGCGCCAGTCCACGGGTGGGGCGCCCTGCTGCATCAGCAGGTCGTCGGCCCGGCCGAACGGGCGCGAGGCGAAGAACCCGCCGTCCGTCGACCGGGGCGAGGGGTGCCGGGACTCCACCGCCGGCAGAGCGCCCAGCAGCGGACGCGCGTCACGGGCGTCGCGGCCCCACAGAATGGACACCAGCGGCTTGCCACGCGCCGCCAGAGCTCGTACCTCGCTGTGCAGCTCGCCGAAGATGTTGATCAGGCTCGGCGGCAGTGGACGCACCTCGGGCGCGACGGAGAAGGACAGGCCCACCGCGCGTGCGGGAGTTCCGGGATCTGGGTCTCGATCTTGAGGGGCTGACCAGGCATGACGACTATGGCGGAGTGGCTTGATCACTGAATGCGACAGGCTCCCCTCCTTCCCGGTGACCGGCCGCGTGATCTGCTCGACCGGTTCGAAGATCTCGACGAGGAGGAGAGTAGCGCCCGGAGCTGCGGCTGCGCGTGAAGGCTTCTGCGTTCGTGCCGGGGCGCGACGTGTACCAGTAGAGTGGCGCGCCGTGGCACCACGACCCTTGCATGAACTTGTCGAAGCAGGCTGGGCGAAGGCTCTTGAGCCTGTGGCCGAACGTATCGCGGCGATGGGGGACTTCCTTCGGGCCGAGATAGCGGCGGGCCGGACCTATCTGCCGTCCGGGGCGAATGTCCTGAGGGCCTTCCAGCAGCCCTTTGACGACGTCCGTGTCCTGATCGTGGGGCAGGATCCCTACCCCACGCCAGGTATGGCGATCGGGTTGAGTTTCTCGGTGTCGCCGGAGGTGCGTTCGTTGCCGGGGAGCCTGGAGAACATCTTCCGGGAGATGCACTCCGACCTGGGGTTGCCCAGGCCGTCGAACGGTGATCTGACGCCGTGGGCGCAGCAGGGGGTGCTGTTGCTCAACAGGGCGCTGACGACGGCCCCGCGCAAGCCCGCGGCGCACCGGGGCAAGGGGTGGGAGGAGGTCACGGAGCAGGCGATCCGGGCGCTGGCGGCGCGTGGCAAGCCGCTGGTGTCGATCCTGTGGGGCCGGGACGCCCGCAATCTGCGTCCGCTGTTGGGGGATCTGCCGTCGGTGGAGTCCGCGCACCCGTCTCCGATGTCGGCGGACCGTGGGTTCTTCGGTTCGCGGCCGTTCAGCCGGGCCAACGACCTGCTGATCAAGCAGGGTGCCCAGCCGGTGGACTGGCGACTGCCGTAAGCCGTGCGTGTGACAGCTCAGTTGCCTCGGGGCGAGCCGGGTTCCACTCGTCCGGGTGTCGGGCTGCTCTCGAAGGGACTTGCGTTCAGCGATGCAGGAGCTCGTTGACCATGCGCACGAGCCCGCTGTGGCGGATTTCCCGGTGTCGGCCTCGCTGGGTGCGGGGCAGGGCCGTGGAACTGCCGGGCGGCCGGCTACGGTGCCAGGAACTCAAGCGCCCGCGGGACGAATCTGTCGTGGGGCTGGAAGATCCCGCCGTGTCCGGCGTCGGGGTGGAGGGGTTCCAGTTCACCTTGGGGCAGCCGGGCCGCCAGGTTGACCGAGTTGACGCTCGGGACCATGCGATCGTTCTCACCGGTGGCCACCAGGACCGGTTGGTGGACGCGCGACGGGTCAGCCGGTGCCTGGCGGCCCCAGTCCGGGTCCTCAGGTGGTGCGGCCGGGGGATCGGGGTGTGCACGGTCTTCTTGTTGTCGGTGGTGACTGGCGCCGGGGACTCGTTCCCGCCCTTACGTCACCGCGACGACGACTTTGCCGGCCTTGGCCCGTCCCTTTTCCACGTACTCCATGGCCTGGAGGGTTTGTTCGAACGGGAAGACGCGGTCGACGACGGGGCGGATCTTCCCGGTGTCGATGAGGGGGGTGAGTTCGCGCAGTTGGTCACCGCTGGCCTTCATGAACAGGAACGAGTACGTCACACCGTGGCGCTTGGCGTTGCGCCGGACTGTGAAGCTGAGGGCGGTCATGGCCAGGCGGAGGATCGGGTTCGCGCCCAGTTCGCGGGCGAAGGCCGGGTCGGGCGGGCCCGCGACGCTGATGGCTGTGCCGCCGGGCTTGAGGACGCGCAGGGACTTGGCGAGGTTCTCGCCGCCGAGGCTGTCGAGGACGACGTCGTAGCCGTCGAGGACCTCTTCGAAGTCCTGGGTGCGGTAGTCGACGACGACGTCCGCGCCGAGGTCCTTGGCCAAGTCGACCTTGGCGGTGCTCACGGTGGTGGCCACGTGCGCGCCCAGCGCCTTGGCCAGTTGGACGGCGATGGAGCCGAGGCCGCCGGCGCCCGCGTGGACGAGGACCTTCTGGCCCGGCTGCACGCGTGCCCGCTCGACCAGTGCCTGCCATGCGGTCAGGGCGACCAGGGGGAGGGAGGCGGCCTCGGTCATGGTGAGGGTGGCGGGTTTGGGTGCCAGGTCGTCCTGGTGGACGGCGATGAGTTCGGCGAAGGTACCGATGCGGTCCTTGTCGGGCCGGGCGTAGACCTCGTCGCCCACCGCGAAGCGGGTGACGGACGGGCCGACGCGGACCACCGTCCCGGCGAGGTCGTTGCCCAGAACGAGCGGGAGACGGTAGGGCATGAACGCCTTGAAGTCTCCGCTGCGGATCCTGAGGTCCAGCGGGTTGACGCCCGCCGCGTGGATCTTGACCAGGACGTCGTCGGCACCTACCTGCGGGTCGGGGAGCTCGGCGGCGCGCATCCCGGCTTGGTCGCCGTACTTCTCGACCATGAAGGCCCTCATCGTCGTCTCCGTTCTGTGTTCCGTCCCTGAGAGGGCGGGGTCTCCGCTCGTCCGGCCGTCGACCAGTACGAGATGGTTTGGGTTGTTTCTCTGGCCGCGGCTCGGGCGTGTTGGGTCCTCAGCCGCGCTCACCCGTCAGGCGACCGGCACGACCGGGGCGGTGACGCGGTCGGCGGCGCCTCCCTGGAGGCGGTCCCGTGAGGCGGCGGTTCCCTCGTGGGGTGCGCCGAGCGGCACCGCGCTGACCTCGGCCAGGCGGGTGTACTGGTCGTCGGTGAGCGTCAGTCCGCCTTCGGCTGGGGTGTCGCGGACAGGCTCTGCTTGACGTAGCGGCTGGCCTCGTCGGCGAGGATCTCGGGCACGCCCGCCTCGATGCCCTGCAGGGCCTGGGCCGCGACGTCGGCGGCGGCGACCTTCTGATCGGCGGGTACGCCGGCGGCCATGTCGGTGTCCATGTAGCCGACGTGCAGCGCCGAGACGGTGATGCCGCGGGGCGCCAACTCCTCACGGGTCGCGTCACTCAGCGCCCACGCGGCGGCCTTGGATGCGGCGTAGGAGCCGAGGCCGGCCGGGTGGAACCAGGACAGGGCGGACAGGACGTTGAGTACGGCGCCGCCGCCGTTGCCCTCGATGACGGGGACGAAGGACCGGGTCGCGGCGAGCGGGCCGAAGAAGTTGGTCTCCATCTCCCGGCGCACCTCGGCCACGTCGCCGCCGATCAGCGACGCGCCGGTGGAGACGCCCGCGTTGTTGATCAGCAGTGTCGCGTCGGAGGCCACGCGCGCGGCCTCCCGTATCGACGCCTCGTCCGTGACGTCCAGCCGCAGCGGGATGACGCCCGGCACGTCGACCGTCTCGGGGCGTCGGGCCGCGCCGTACACCTTCGCGCCGCGCTCGACGAGCTGGGCGGCCAGGTGCCGCCCGAGCCCCCGGTTGGCGCCGGTGACGACCGCGACCGCGTTCTTCAGTTCCATGCTCGCTCCATGTACCGGCGGGTGCCGTCGGCGACCCGCATGAATTAGATTACAGACGTAATCTAAACACGGGACTATGATAGATGCCAGTCGACATCCAAATGGGAGGTGGTCATGGGCCGCGTATCGCAGGCGCAGGCGGAGGAAAATCGCAGGCGGGTGGTGGACACCGCCTCCCGGCTGTTCCGGGAGCAGGGCATGCAGGTCAGCGTCGCCGACCTGATGAAGGCGGCCGGTCTGACTCACGGCGCCTTCTACAAGCAGTTCGCCTCCAAGGAGGCGCTCGTCGACGAGGCCACTGCCCACGCTTTCGCCGAGCTCGCCCAGCGCTACAGCGCCGGGCTCGAGCGGTACGACGGGCAGCGCGCCGCCGCCCAGCAGGCGCTGATCGACACCTACCTCTCCGTCGAGCACCGCGATGACCCGGCGGACGGCTGCCCGGTCGCCGCGCTCGCTACCGACATCGCGCGCGAGGGCGGGGCGCGCGAGGCCGGTCGCGTCTACGCCGAGGGGGTGGCCGATTTCGCCGATTTCCTGGCCGGTGACGACCAGGACGGCATCGTCCGGCTCTGCACGCTGTTCGGTGCGCTGGTCCTGTCCCGGGCCACCAAGGGCTCCCCGCTCTCCGGGGAGATCCTCGCCGCAGCGCACGCAGCCTTGACCGAAGCGGGCTGATCAAGGGCGGTAGGCAGACCGTCCGCCTCGGCGGTCGGCTCGGGAGGACATCGATCGCGGAGGGCAGCCGAAGTGGCCGGGGGGCGGGGTGAATGACGGCGTCAGAGGGGCACGGCCGTGACGCTCACATGACGCTCCGGCCCGGGGCAGGCCGTTCCGGTGCCTGGAATCCGGACATGGTTCCGATGACGTCGCATGTGGAGTGCGTGGCCATTTGGAGCCCGCCGTAAGGGGGCTTTGACCTGCACTTTCTTCTGATTTCGCAGGTGCATCCAGGTATGCTCGACCTGTTTCCCGAAGTGCATGACGTGGAGGGCGCAGCATGCCGCAGGAGCGCCCCTGACCTGGGATTTCTGTCAGTGAAGGGGAAGACGGGCGCGTGTCGCTCCCGGATCTGCGCATGGTCCTCGCAAGGCAGCCCTGACGCTCTATGACGCTCGGTCTGATAGTGCGTCTGCTCGGCCATCGGGCCAGCAGGGAGTGGCGTACGCCCGAGTCGGGTGAGTGCCGAATCAGGGGGTTGGCGGTGAGGACGCGGGGGTCGAGTTCCAGGCCGTGGCCGTGAACATCCCGCAGGACCAGGTGGGAGGAAACGCCGTCGTACTGCCGTACCGAGGCCAGCGCGTCCGTACGCACGACGTGCCGACGCCAGGGTGTGCGGACCGCGAGCCATCCGGGGCCCGCGCTCACCCGCTGGGGGAACAGACGGTGCCCACCGCGGCCGACAGGGCGATCCAGAGCAGGGCGCGCAGGGTGGTCAGGTAGCCCGCGTCCCAGTCGATCAGCAGGATCAGGGCGCAGAACAGCAGGGCGCAACACGCCGCCAGCCGGGCGCTGCCACGCCAGTGGCGGTCGCCGACCGAGCCTGACGGTCCGCCCCGTCGCATGACGCCGACGCCAGGCGGCCGTCCCGGGTATGGCGACCGCTGCTGACGAGGTCCTAACGCGTACGCGCGCATCCTGACGGAATCCTGACGCCGACACCGGAGCCGGTCCTCAGCTGGTGTGGACGCGAGGGCGCCCGGCCCGGTCCGGTTCCGCCTCGTGCAGCACCGGGGCGACCTCGGCTTGGCCGAAGAGGAGGAAGCGCCCGACTGCGGAGACGAGGTGCCCCGACCCGTTCGCGTGGACGCCGGTGCGGCGTTTCGCCGATCTCACGTGTGAGGTGCGGGACGGTTCAGGAGCCGGGTGGAAGGGGCGCCTGTCGGGGTCGCGTCCGGTCGCCCAAGGTAACCCCCGACGCGTGGGTGGCGTCGGTGGGAACCGCTCTGCGAGGCTGGTCGTACTGCTGATGCGGTTTCCCGGCGTCGAGGGGTTGGGCTGTGACGGGGACGGGCTCTGGAGAAGCAAGGCGGATCGCGGGTCGGTATCGGTTGACGGGGATGCTTGGCCGCGGCGGTATGGGGGTCGTGTGGCGGGCATCCGACGAGTTGATCGGGCGTACGGTCGCCGTGAAGGAGTTACGGGCCCCGCACGGTCTGTCCGGTCGGGAGCGGGAGGTCTTCAGCGAGAGGGCGCTGCGGGAGGCCCGCACCGCTGGAAGTCTCAACCACCCTGCCGTCGTGGCCATTCACGACCTCATCCCCCTCACGCCGGACGACGAAGCGGTCTACATCGTCATGGAGTTGGTCGATGCTCCCTCTCTGGCGCAGGTCCTCGAACGGGAACGTGCCCTGCCCGAGTGGCGCGTGGCGCGCTTGGGCCTCGGGGCGCTCGACGCGTTGAACGAGGCGCACGCCATCGGCCTGGTGCACCGTGACGTCAAGCCCAGCAACATCCTGGTCCTGCCCGGCGACAACGTGAAGCTGGTGGACTTCGGCATCGCGCATGCCGTCGACGACACCCGTCTCACCGGCTATGGGGTGGCCGGTTCCACCGGATACATGGCTCCCGAGCTGTTCCAAGGCGAGTCGCCTTCACCGGCCGCCGACCTGTGGTCGCTCGGCGCGACGCTGTTCCATGCCGTGGCGGGTACCGGCCCGTTCGATCGTGCCTCCACGGCGGCCACCCTCCACGCGATCCTCTACGACGACCCGCCGTCCCTCCGCGCGTACCCGTTGCTGGGATCGCTGATCGGTGGTCTGCTCACGCGCAGCAGGGAACACCGTTTGACCAGTGAGCAGGCTATGGCCGCTTTGACGACGGCCGTCGGCGCGGCGCCGTCCCGGCAGGGTGAGCCGGATGCGGTCACCGGCTCCGTGCCCCATCAAGCCGACGGAACCAGTGGTGCTTCCGGGGCGACGTGGCAGGTTCGTACCACCGGCGTCAGGCCGGCACCGTCACCGGAGCATGGCACGGACGGCCCGGCGAGCCCGCTTCCCGTCCGTCCCGGGGCCTCGACCTGGGAGTCGCACCCGACCACCGTCGGATCACAGCGGCGCAGTGAGGCCCAGACCCAGCGCGGCATCGTCGCCGGCACGCGGACGGCCCGCAAGGAGGCCGCGAGGCGCCGGCGCGAGGAGCGGAGGCAGGCGCTGACGAGCGGCGACGAGCGGTATCTCCGGGTCCGGGACAAGGGACCGGTCCGCCGGTTCGCCCGGGACTGGGTGGACTCGCGGTTCAACCTGGCGGAGCTCTTCCTGCCGCTCGCCCTGGTGATCCTCGTGCTGAGCATGGTGCCGATGCCCCCGGTGCAGGGCTTCCTGCTGCAAGGGTGGCTGATCCTGATCGCGCTGATGGCGCTGGACTCGGCCATCAGCGGTATCCGCCTCCGGTTGCGGCTCAGGGAGCGTTTCCCGGGCGAGAACACGCGTGGTGCGGTCGCCTACGCGCTGACTCGTTCCTTGCAGGTGCGTCCGCTCCGGCTGCCGAGGCCGCAGATCGCACGCGGGGAGCGGCTATGAGCGCGCAGACGCTTTCGCGCGGTCGGGCGGCCTGAGGCTGCTCGTCGAAACCGCTCAGAGCAGGCGTCAGGGGGTCGTGGCCAGGTGGAGTAGGAGCGGGGCCCGGCCCGAGGAGAGATATCCCCGGCCGGGTGGCGTGGTGAAGTACTGGTCCGGTTCCAGCGTGATGCTGTGCGCCACGGCGGCGGGGCGGCCGGCCGGGGTGAGCAGGAGCCGGTGGCCCGTCGCCAGGACGGTGTTGATCAGGCGGGTGAGCGGGCTGGGGAAGCCGGTCAGGACGGGAGTCGCGTCGGCGCTGAGGACGAGGGCGTGGCGGCCGCGTGCGGAGAGGCGGGCGATGTCGTCGAGCAGGGTGGGCGCGTCGGCGAATCCTTCCTGGGTGGGCACGATCACGATGTGGTCCGCGTCGTCGAGTACCAGGGCATAGGGCCTGTCACCGAAGACCTCGGCGGCCTCGCGGAGGTCGGAGTCCTTGTGCGAGATGCCGGTGAGAATGCGTATGCCGGGGTCGTCGGGGAGCAGGCCGGGCAGGGGCGAGCGGGGCGGGGCGACAGCGAGCACGCCGATGCCGGCTCGGCGCAGCGAGTGGGCGAGTGCGGCGGTCGCGGTGGTGCGGCCGGAGCCGGGCGGCCCGGACAGGAGCAGCAGGTGGGCGCTCTCGAAGAGATCGAGGCCCACTGTGCCGTGGTCGGGTCCGCCGACACCCAGGGGGATCCAGGTGGGGGAGGGCGGCGGCTCGGGCAGCGGCAGCTCGTCGAGCGTGATCCGGGTGGGCAACGCCGGGAACCGCCTGGGCAGACGGGCGGGGTCGGCATCGGTGAACCGGGACGACAGGTCGGCGGGGAGTGCGTCCGGTCGGCAGATCTGCACGTGACGCCCGGTTGAGGCGTCGATCGCGCGACCGGGTAGTGCGGGGGGACTGGTCATGCGGGAGGTCAGGTGGGCTCGGCGGGTCTCCTCCTTGGGGAAGGGGAGCAGCAGGCGCCGGGTGTAGTAGGTGGGAAGCTTGTGGTTGAGCATGTCGTGACCACCGAGCGGCACGATGTGCACGCCGAGCGGAGCACCGGCCGCGACGATGCCGCGCAGCGTGGTCAGCAGTGAGGTCTCCGTGAAGGCGGGGTCGCCATGGTCCTCGAAGTGCTCCCAGCCGTCGACGATCACCACGATGCGGGGCCGGTCCGCCTGCTGGGCGGGGCCGCCTGTGGAGCGGCGTTGGACTTCTTCGTCCAGCCAGGTGACCAAGCGCCGGATGCGGTCCGGTTCTGCGGGTGAGAAGACGCCGCCGCAGTGCGGCAGTTCGGCGTAGTCCGTCAGACCGGCAGGGTGGTGCTCGATGACGTAGAGGTGGGCCTGATCGGGCCGGAAGCGGGTGACGAGGCCGGCGATGAGCGTCCGCGCGAACGTGGTGCGGCCCGACTGGGGACCGCCCGCGACCATGAGCCGGTCCGTACCGGCCAGATCGAGGTACTGGGCGGGCTGGGCCTGCTCCGCGGGCTCGTCCGCCAGACCGAAGGGCACGGCTGTTTCCGGCGCCGCGGCGGTCTGGCGGTCGGCCAGTTCCTGCATCGGCAACGCCGGGGGCAAGGGCGGCAGCAGGGGCCGGAAGGGGGCGACGAGCCCCCGGCGCCGGGCCGCTTGCTCAATGGTGGCGACCGCCAGCTCCTGGTCGGTGGGCGCCTCCACGCGGGTCAGGTGCTCGGCCGGGCGCGGGGCTCCGACGTGGTGCCACCGCAGGACGCGCACGGTGACGGGCTGCGCCGCTCCGGAGGGCGGCGGGGAGCCCAGGTACCCGGACTGGAAGACCTGCGGGACGCGCGCCTCGTCGGTGGTGCACAGGATCAGGCCGCGACCGCGCAGCGCGCCGGGGATGGCGGCGGCGTCGGGCACACCGAGCACCTCGGTACTGTCGGCGGCTTCGTTCTGCCGCAGACTGACTCGCAGGGAGATGTTGTTCTTCAGCTCCGGCGACAGCTTGCCCTGCAGGGACTGGGTGGCCAGGACCAGGTGCATGCCGAGCGAACGGCCCTTGGCAGCGACGTTGACCAGTTCCTTGAGGAAGTCCGGCGAGGTCTCCAGGACGCGGGCGAACTCGTCGAACACCATCACCAGGCGGGGCAGTGGCGGCAGAGTGGCGTCGGTGCGGCGCTTCTTCCAGTAGCGGTCGATCTCTCCGTCGTACCGGGCGAGCAGGGACTCACGACGGCTGACCTCGGCGCGTACGGAGGCCAGCACTCGGGTCGCGGCAGCGGCGTCGAAGACGTCGGCGGGGGTCTCCCCGGTGGAACGGATCAGGGCGACCACATGGGGGCAGTGCTGGAAGGGCAGGAAGGCGCTGCCTCCCTTGAAGTCCACGAGCACCAGGTTGAGTTCGTCGGGCCGGTTGGCCAGCAGCAACGAGGTCACCAGGGTCTGGAGCAGAATGCTCTTCCCCGCTCCGGTGGCGCCGCCGAGCATGGTGTGCGGTCCCTGCCCGGCCAGATCCACGGTCATCGGGCCCGCGGCGTCCTCGCCGAGCATCACCCGGGTGCGCGGTCCCTGCCCGTGCCCCCACAGGGCGAGGACGTCGTCCGCCGTCGGGGTGCCGAGACCGAGCAGATCGAGGAAGCGTACGTAGTCCGGTACGGCGTTGCTCGACGAGCCCAGGGTGAGCCGGTCCCGCATGGGGGCGAGTGCCCGGGCGAGCGGCTCCATGACGGCTTCGTCGAGGGTGTGAGGCGTCACGGTGAGGGCGTGTTCTTCGGGCGTGCGGGTGAGCCGGAGCGTGTTCCCGGTCATCTCGCACAGCCCGCGGCACTCGTTCATGCCGCGCCGATCGGCGCACACGAGGTAGACACCGACCGATGGCCCGTCCCGCAGCACCTCGTCCATGCCGGGCAGTTCGCGCAGGGCCAGGGCTCCGTCCAGGACGACCACGACCTCGTCACCGAACCGGGTGCGCGAGTCCCGGGTGCGCTGCTCGCGGCGCGTGCCGACGAGTTGCCGTAACTCCTTCACGCGCGCGCCGCGCGTGGTACCGGTGTTGCCGATGGCGCACGGAACGCCCGCCGCCGGCCCGGCGTCCACGTGCGGCAGCCACCGGGTCCAGGCCAGTCCCTCGTGCCCGTCGGCCGCGATCACCACGATGCGCAGATCGTCCGGCCCCCGCAGGGCGGCCAGTTGCATCACCAGCCAGCCCGTCAGTGCCTGCGCCTGCCGACGAGGACCGGCCACCCCCAGCACACCGGTTGCCCGCAGGTCCAGTGTGACCGGCGCCCTGGGCAGCAACGGAGGCTGGAAACCTTCCCAGGGCTCGCCGCGCAGATCCACGGACGCCGCTTGATCGGCGGTCCCGACACACAGTGCCAGGCCGTGCGGCGAATCCGTTCTGCGGGACCACAGGTCTGGGCGGGCGCCCGTGGCCATGTCGGCGATCTGGCCGGGATCAGGGGCCAACAGCCGACGCACGCGCAGTTCTTCGGCGACGTGGGCGTCGATCTTCGCCTGGGCGGCCTTTATTGCCGCCGCGTGGGCAGCCGCACGCTGTTGAAGCTGCTTGTCCTGGTCTTTGTTCATCAACGCGAAGCCCACGACGCCCAGCAGGCCGAGGAACAGCAGCATCGGCCGGTTCATGACCACGGCCAGGACGAGGGCTCCGAATATGGGGAGGGCCGTCGCCCATGCTGTGAGACTCGATGTGTCCGTCGCGGCCTGCTCCACCGGCAAGGTCACTTCCGTACGAGGGACCGCCGGAGCCGGACTGAACGCACGGTCGAAATCCAGGTGTCCGTCCGCACTGCGAGTGGCCCGCTGGCTTCCCGTCGACGCGGGTGTCCACTGCAACTCGTCGGCGCCCAGCTGGAGCGTTCTGCCCGCAGTGAGCGCGGTGCGGCCGGTGACCCGGCGGCCGTTGATGTACGTCCCGTTGGTGGAGCCCCGGTCCACGGCGAAGACCCGGCCGTCCGGGAAGACCTCCAGCCGGGCGTGCTCACGCCGGGAGACGTCCGGATCCCGCAGACAGACCGCTGCCGCCGAGTTCCTGGCCACGGCATGGCTCCCAGGACCCAACGCCACCATCAACCCGGCATCCGGACCGGCCGTCACCCGTAGCACGCCGACCCCGTCCCCCGAGGGGTAGCGGTGAGCGGGCCCTGGCGCCCCCACGCTGATCACCGCTCCCGGCATCAAAGGGCTGTCGGCCAGACCGACCTCGGGATCCAGCAGGACCGTTCCGACGAAACACTGCCTGCCGCCCACGGCCACCGGTAACGCCGCGAGCAGTGCGGCCGTACTGCTGTCGGGACCGGCGACCACCTCGACGTCCTCGCGCGTGGCCGAGTCGGCGTCCTCAACGGTCAACCGGAGAATCATGCTCCGCCCTCTCTGTGTCGTCGCCCATCCGCGTCTGCCGGCCGGACTCGCAGCCGGGCAGCGGTGGGGTCTCCGCAGCCTGGATCCTCGGTGGCGCCCCGGAATCCTGTCGACGGTATGGCGGGAGCGTCGGGATGACGACGTCGGTGCAGCGGGACGGTGCGGGACGGCATGCCTGGATGGTCGAGTCGGCCGGGGGTGCGGGCTTCGCGCAGTGCCCGTGACGGGGCCGTCCACCAAAAGAACCTACCCACGGTGTCTCGATTCTGAGGCTGACTCGGTTGCCGGCGACGCGACCGCACTCAGGTGTGTGGCGCGGTCCAGGAAACGGATACGCGCGACCTATGCTTCGATCCCCGTCTCCCATACCCATAGTTTTCCGCCGCTCGTGTAGACGAGAACCGTGCCGTCAGGGCTCAGGGCGATGGCTTCGGCCAGGACGCCGTGGTCACGGTCCAGAACCAGCGACCGCGCGATCTCGCCGCTACCGGTGTGCCAGATACGTATCGTGCGGTCCAGGCTGTTGGTGGCCAGCAGATCGGAAGACGCCCCGGCCCATGCAATGTCGGTGATCTTGTCCCTATGGCCGATCAGCGCGTGCTTGAGCGTTCCGGAACCGTCCAGTACCAGAGCGTTCTTCGGAGCGGAGCGGTAGATGGTGGCCGCGTCCTCGTCGTCATCGGACGCGGACACCGGGCGGCCGCTGACGACATCCCACCGGTGTCGCCGGGTTTCGTCGTCAACGCCGTACAGGTACCTTCCGGTCGCACTGAACTCGACCGGGAACGCGCCGGACCGCATCTCGTGGAGAGTGGTCGTCCTCCGGCCTGATCGGACGTCCCACACCACGATGGTGCCGTCCTCTACCACGCTGGCGATGGTGTGGTTGTCCGGACTGAACGCCAGGGACACCACTGTGTCGTCGTCCCCGAGGCGCAGGGCCCTGCGCTCTTTTCGCCCGGAGACATCCCACACCCTGATGGTGCGGTCGGCGACATCGTCGTCAGCGGCGGCCAGCAGGCTCCCGTCGGGAGTGAACCGCATCGTCGAGATGTCGCCCTCATTACCGGTAAGGGCGGTGATCTTCTTGCGGGTAGCCACATTCCACAGGTCGACGGAGTGGGCCGTACTGCTTGCGAATGTCTTCCCGTCGGGACTGAACTCCACCGCACTCGCCCATCCGCCCGTCGCGAGCTGAACCGGCCCATCGTCGTGGGGGGTGAAGGCGTACGTCGCCACGACGATTCCCGCGAGCGCGAGAACTGCCACCGTCTGCCGGATAAGACGAGGGCCGTGATGCCGCAGGCCCTCGGCGTCCGGATCCGGCGGAATCCTGATGCCGACGTGGGGTGGTGCCGCCGCACGAAACGCCGCGTCCAGCTTGTCGGCCGAGTGGTGGGCGTCGCCCATTCGCCAGGTGAATCCGCTTGTGCCGCGGAAGCGTCCGGCGCCGAACAACGGCACCCTCTTCTTGACGGCGGCCGGTACGGTCGCGGCGATGTGCAAGGTGACAGCCGTCCGGCTGCTCCGGCCGGTGATCTCGGCACGAGGCCGGGTGGCCAGGACGATGCCGTCGATGTGTTCCCAGGCGATCTCGAGGTTGACGTTCCCCGGTGCGTTGGGGCGGACGTCGCGAGGAAAGACAGTGATGCCTTCAGTACCGAGGGCGAAGCCGCGCCACCAGACGACCGGAGCGGTTCTCAGGGCCGTGACGAACGCGAAGGCGGCCGCCAGGCCGATGGAGGGAACAGCCAGGACGAAGAGGGGAACCGGCAGGATCCCGAGCTCCTGCAACGCTGTGAGCAGCTGCAGGATCCTCCAAGCGGCCCACCCGATCAGCCCACTCAGTACGATGAGGAAGAGAGAGGCGACGTACCGCACGGGTTTCGACGGAGTGGTCGTATAGGGCTCGGTGCCCTCACCGCTGTTCCCGTTGTCTGAAGCCCGTCCAGCCGCCCGGGATCGCGCCGGTGACCTCGCCGGCGGTGCCGTGTTTCGTACAGAGGTGGGCCGCTCCTCCCAACCGAGCCGTCGGCTGCCACCGTTGTTCAGTTGTGCCTCACGGCGGTGGAGGGCGGCAGCGGAGTCGTCGGCCGGCCCTCGCCGCACCGGTGATCCGGAAGCCGGGTTCCGGCCGAGGGCGGACGCCTGTCCCGTCGTGCTCGCTCTGGCTCTCAGTCCTCGTGCTCCGGCGGGGCCGTGGCGGGAGGTCGTACGGTTCTGCCACGCGGCTGGCCGGCCGGCGCCCTCGTCCGGGCGGGCGTTCCGCCGCACCGAGCCGGAATCCGTCTCCCGGGCCGAGACGATCGCCGCGCGCAGGCACACCGCCGCTTCCGGCCCGCCCATGCGTCCGCTCGGCTCCCGGACGAGAAGGCCCTCGATCGCGGGTGCGAGCGCGGGATGGTGGTCCAGTGGCGGAGGGTCGTCGTGGAGGATGGCGCGGATGGTGGCCGCGGTGGAGCCGCGTTCGAAGGGGCTGCGGCCGGTGGCTGCGTGGTGGAGCGTGACGCCGAGGGACCAGAGATCGGTCGCGGGGGTGGGGGAGTGGCCCTCGAACAGCTCGGGTGCGATGTATCCGGTGGAGCCGGCGACACCGGTGCTGGTGAGACGGGTGTCGTCGATGGCGTGCGCGATGCCGAAGTCGACCAGTTTCACCTTGTCGTTGGGCAGGACGAGGATGTTGCTGGGCTTGATGTCCCGGTGTATCAAGCCGATGGCGTGTGCGGCGTCCAGCGCTTCCAGTAAGCGGAGTCCCAAGCGGGCCACGCGCGACTCGGGCAGGGCGCCGTGCTCCTCAAGGACGGTCGCCAGGGAGGGTGCCTCCACCAACTCCATGACCACGTAGACCGTGTTGTCCTGCGCTGTGCCCGGTATGAGGTCGTGGACGGCGATGACCCCGGGGTGGCGGACGCGACCGGCGGTACGGGCCTCGCGCAGTGCCCGCTCACCGAACGCAGCCTGCTCCCGGGTGGGCAGCCCGTGCGGAACGCGGAGTTCCTTGACCGCGACGGTGCGGCCGATCCGTTCGTCGGTGGCCCGCCAGACGATCCCCATGCCGCCCCGCCCGAGCACCTCCGTCAGCCGGTAGCGCTCCGCGACCAATCTCGGCCCCTGAGAGGAGTCCGTCCCCGTCACCACCGCGCTCCTGTCGGATCGCTTACCGGTCGGCGCCCCGTACGCTAACCTGACAGCAGATTAGCCACTCTTGACGCGCGGTTGAGGTCTCACGGGGGAGATCCGAGACGATGGCTCAAAAATTCGTCTGCGATCCACAGGAAGCGGACTCAGTCGCGCGGGAGTTGACCCGCATGCGCTCCGACCTCCGGCTCTCGGCACCTCAGCCCTTGGCGGATGCCGTGAGCACGGTGGCCGGCCCGGTCGCGGAAGCACTCGCTGAATTCCTCAACGCCGTCACCACAGCCCGGACCGACCTCATGGCGTCGGTCGATACGGCCGCAGGACTCTTCGCGGGCCTGGCGGAAGGCACGCTCGACCTCGACCAGGTCCTCGCCGAGCAAGTCCTGGAGATGTGAGGAGAGACCGATGGCGGATGTCAGTGTCGGCTACGACGGTGTGCAGCAGGCGGCGTCACGGCTGATCAGCGGGCACACCGAGATGAGCGAAAAGCTCCAGGCCCTCAAGAGCATGATCGACCAGCTGGTGGCGAGCGAGTTCCGCACCCAGCTGGCGTCGTCCAAGTTCCAGCAGTCGTACCAACAGTGGACGACGGGCACTCACAACATGATCCAGGGGCTCGAAGGGATGGCGGCGTTCCTCAACGACGTCGTACGCAGCCACCAGGAACTCGACGCACGGCTGGCGGGCGGCGCGGGCAGCTGACCGGCCGGGGCGCCTGACCATGGAGGACTGGAGCGTTCTCGACCTGGCGCGGGACCCGGTCCCGGGCGACCCCGCCCGCATACAGACCCTGGCGGCGCGACTGCTGAGGGAGGCGGAGTACGCCGAGCAGCACGCCAGCCGCCTGGGCCAGGTCGCCGCCAACAGCATCGACCTGCGCATGCAGGGCGACTACGCTCCTCTGTTCCAGCAGCGGCTTGCGCGCCTTCCGCAGCAGGCCGCCGGTCTGGGTCCGGCTCAGGAAAGCTGCGGCAGGGCGCTCATCGCGTACGTGCAGACCCTTGAGCAGGCCAAGATCCAGTCCCGCGCCGCGCTGAGCCGGGGCATGCAGGCGGACGCCCAGTACAAGGCTGCGTTACAGCAGTTCTGCACGCTGGCGCCGGGGTTCTCGTACACCGGCAGCTGGCGCGAGCTCGACGAGTCGTTCGCGCTCAGGTGCACCCAGTACCAACGCCCCGAGGTCCGCGCAGCCGCCGCACGGATCGGCGCCTATGCCGCCCAGGCCGAACGGGAACGGCAGGCCGCCGCCACGATGGCCCGACAGATGGCGCGGGTTGCGGCCGAAGCGGAGACGCGGTGTGCGCAGGCCATACGCGCCGCGATACCCGCGCTCGGTGCGACTGCGGCGGCCTCCGGCAGGAACGGCCTCGCCGACACGACCCCGCTGCTGCTGCGCCCGCCGTCGCTCCGGCCCGACCTGGTGGAGCTGGGCCCGGCAGCCCGCAACGCCGAGCGCACCCCGTGTGTGGGCGAGCCGATCGACGTGGCGACCGGCGCCATGCTGATGACCCAGACGGACCTGACCCTGCCCGGCAGCCTGCCTCTGCAGTTCACGCGCACCCACCTCTCCTCGTACCGGGGCGGTGTCCGCTTCGGCCTGACCTGGATCTCCACCCTGGACGAGTGTCTCCAGATCGACGGCGAGGGCGTCGTCTTCGCCGCGGCTGACGGCATGCGCCTGGTATATCCGGTGCCGCAGCCCGGCGTCCCGACGATGCCGGCCAAGGGCCCGCGCTGGCCCCTGGAGTGGGACGGCAAACCGGACGGCGCGACGACGGTCACCGACCCCTCGACGGGCGTGACCCGCACCTTCGCCGCCCCCGTCCCCTCCCCGTCCTTCGGCGTCTTCCACCTGGCCCTGGACTCCTGGAGTGACCGCAACGGCAACCGCATCGACGTCGAACGCGACGACGACGGCATCCCCTTCGGCATCCGCCACTCCGGCGGCTACTACGTCGCCGTCGACACCCAGGGCCCTCGCATCACCGCCCTGCGCCTCCTGGACGAACCGCCCTCCCGCTACCGCCCGTCTTCCGCGCCCGACGAGGGCACGGTCGTGATGCGCTACGGCTACGACACCGCCGGTAACCTCACCGAGATCGTCAACTCCAGCGACAAACCCCTTCGTTTCGCCTACGACACCGAGGGCCGCGTCACCCGCTGGACCGACCGCAACGGCACCTGGTTCTCCTACGTCTACGACGACCGCGGCCGGGTGACCCGCACCGAGGGCATCGACGGCATCCTCTCCGGCACCCTGACCTACGAGGACACCACCCGCACCACCACCTACACCGACTCCCAAGGCCACACCTCGGTCCACCGGTACAACGCCGAGGGCCAAGTGGTGGAGGAGACCAACCCGCTCGGCCTCGTCACGCGCACGGAATGGGACGAGTACGGCTCCAAGCCTCTCGCCGTCACCGACCAACTGGGCCACACCACGCGCTACACCTACGACGACACCGGCAATCTCACCGGCGTACTCCTCCCCGATGGCACACAGGCCCAGGCCCGGTACAACGCGCTCGGCCTGCCGACCGAGGTGATCGAGCCGGGCGGCGCTTTCTGGCAGCACATGTACGACGAGCGGGGCAACCGGCTGGTGACGGTCGATCCGCTGGGCGCCGAAACAAGGTACGCGTACGACGACGCGGGCCGTCCGACAGCCGTCACCAATGCCCTCGGTCAGACCCGTACCGTGACGTGCGACGCGGCAGGCATGCCCCTCGCCCTGACGGACGAACTGGGCCACACGACGACGGTCCGTCGCGACTCCTTCGGCCGGGTCATCGAGGTGACCGACCCCCTCGGCAACACCACCCGAGTGGGCTGGACGACGGAAGGGAAGCCGGCATGGCGTGAACTGACCGACGGGACGCGTGAGTCCTGGACTTGGGACGCTGAGGGCAACCTGCTCTGTCACACAGACCTCGCCGGTAAGGCGACCCATCATTCGGTGAGCCACTTCGGCGTGCCGGTCACCAGTACCGAGCCGGGCGGGGCACGGTACACGTTCGACTACGACACCGAACTCCGTCTGACCGCCGTCACGAATCCGCAGGGCTTGACCTGGTCGTACACCTATGACGACGCGGGCCGGTTGACAGCGGAGACGGACTTCAACGGTCGTACGCTCACCTACACGCGCGATGCCGCCGGCAACCTGACCGCGCGCACCAATGGCGTCGGACAGAGCCTGCGTTTCGTGCGGGACCCGCTCGGCCGGGTAGTGGAACAGCGCACCGACACGGATGACGTGACCGCGTTCGTTTACGGTCCCGACGGCAACCTGTGCCGTGCGGTGAACGCGGATGCCGAGCTCGCACTGGAGCGTGACCCACTCGGCCGAGTGCTGTCGGAGACCGTGAACGGCCGGACGGCCACCTATGTCCTCGATGCCGTCGGTCACCGGACCCGGCGTACGACACCTTCCGGGCTGATCTCCGAATGGACCTACGACCTGGCGGGGCACCCGCTCACCCTGCGGTCGTCCGTGGGCGCGCTGGACTTCTCCCATGACGCTGTCGGCCGAGAGACACAGCGCAACCTCGGTACGGAGGTGTCGCTCACCCAGACGTGGACCGCGGCGGGTCTGCTGAGCGCGCAGACCCTGACCGCCAGTTCCCCTGACCGCCTCCTGCAGCACCGTACGTACGCGCACCGAGCGGACGGCTACCTCACCGAAACCCGGGAGCTGACGTCCGGTACTCGCCGTTTCGTCCTGGACGACATGGGTCGCGTGACCCGTATGCGCGCTCACGGCTGGAGCGAGACCTACGCGTACGCGTCGGCGGGCCACTTGACGCACGCCGAGTCGCCCGCCCATGGGGCATCAGGTGGGCGGCGCTTCGAGGGCACGCTCGTCCGCGCGGCCGGCCGCACCTCCTATGAGCACGATGGCGAGGGCCGCCTCGTACGCAGGACCCGCAAGCTTCTGAACGGCCAGACCCGTACCTGGACCTATAGGTGGAACGCCGAGGACCGCCTTACGGACGTGATCACCCCCCACGGGACTCAGTGGCGGTACGCCTACGACCCACTCGGCCGACGCATCTGCAAGCACCGGGTCGCCGACGACGGCTCGGCGGCCGACCGTACTGTCTTCGTCTGGGATGACCTGTGCTTGGCAGAGCAGGTCACGGCAGACGGCTGGGTGACAACCTGGGACTACGCGCCGGACAGCCCTCGCCCGGTTGCTCAAACGCGCCACAAGCCGTCCTCGGCAGCTGCCGACACGTCTTTCCTTGCGCAGTTGGCGGAGGAATCGGATCCCGAGTCAGGCACTCGGTTCCACGCCGTCGTCACCGATTCCATCGGCACACCCACGGAGCTGGTCTCCGCGACAGGAGATTTGGTCTGGCAGCGCCGTACCAGCCTGTGGGGTACCCCTCTTCCGGCCTTGGACGAAGCAACGCCACCGGTCGACTGCCCGCTGCGTTTCCCGGGACAGTACGCCGACCTCGAGTCAGGCCTGCACTACAACCTGTACCGTTACTACGACCCCGAGACGGCGCGATACATCAGCGCGGACCCACTGGGTCTGGTTCGCGCACCCGATCACCACGCCTACGTAGCAAACCCATTGGGCTGGAGCGACCATCTCGGTCTCGCCGGAAAGGGGCCGACGGGGCCGAAGAACCCGCTGGAATTCGGGCAAGGTTATACGGGTCGGCGTGATCCCTTCCCCGTGGGCAACAAGGGAAGGGATGTGGAAATCCACGTCTATGACAAGTCCATGCGTGAAGTCGGACTGTACAACAGCCAAGGCTGGTTCAATAAGCATGGCATCGAAGCCTCGGATGTCGAGGTGCCGCCCGGCGTGGAGAACGCCATCAAGGGACGTATGATCTACGAGCTGAGAAAAGTCGGCCGCATCGGGCCCAAGGGGACCGAGGACATCACCGGTGACAAATGGAGGCGACCGCCTCTCGCCGCGGAAGGTTGCAAATGAAGTACGTCACCGCCGTCTGGGACGATGGCGGATTCTACGTGGATCCGACGGCCTACCTGGCCGAGCTGCCGCGTCTGGGCACCGACCTGCCCCCGGGCGCCCGGGCCTTCGCCACTGATCCGGACCACTACGACATTGCGGGTGCCACCCGCTGTGTGAAGGATCTGGAACTCGTCGGGATTCACCTGGCCACCGACAAGAGCGGCGGGCTGGTCCTGGACTTCGCGCCCAACAAGTTCAAGCACGACTCCGGCCTGCGCATCAGCTACTCGGGCGTGACGCATTTCTCCATCGACTATGAACACTCCATCGACTGGATGAGCGTCGACACCGTGCTCCTCGACGAGATCCTTCCCGAGGAGGACGGTGGTTGCGTGCACGAGATCGCGCTCACCGACGCGTCGATCACCGTGCGCTGCGAGGACCTGCGAGCCATATGGGGGGATGCGAGTTGAGGGGCACCAGTTCGTCATCGCCCCGACGGACAGGAAGCACGTCATGGCTGTGCGGTTCACCGGACGGGCCGGCCACGAGTAGGCCGACGGGGCTGCATGCGGGCGCCTGCCTCGGCGATCCGCCCTGGCCGCGGTGATCCACTCCCGAGAGCGTACCGCTTCGCGTTGAACTGGCCCACAGGACCCGAACCTGACGCCTTTCAGCGTTCCCTTGGACGCCTGGCTCAGTTCAGGTCGGCGTGGGCCGGCATTCAACGCTGGACGGTCGTCTCGAAGCCGTCCAAAAGGCAGCGCGGATGGACTCGGTGACCGACGCCTGGCTGATGGTCTCGGTGTCGCTGCGGCGAACAGTCCTCTCAGGTGCGCTGCCAGCGCGTCCGGAGAGGCGTTCAGCCCGGGTCAGCCGTCTACCAGGCGGCGCCGATCAGTCTCCGCCTCGCGCGACCCGGCATGTCCTGGGCACTGGGTGCTGGCCCTGCTCATGACCTCGGTCACGCCCGATGGGAGTCCGCCCGCACCCGCCTGGCCGCCCTTCACACCGGACCGGTGAGGCATCAGCTTCCCGGCCTGCGCAGCATTCCTGACCTGGTCGAGGCAGCGGTGTGACTCGGCCGGCCAGCCGACGCCCACGAGCCGCTCGCACGGCTCACGGACTGGGCACACGAGGCCACGCAACCATGGATCGACGCGCACGTCCGACGCTGCCGCGCATTGCTCGCGCCGGAAGCAGAGGCTGCAGAGCTGTACCAGGCCGTATTGCGGCTACACCCCGATGACCTGCAGTTCGAACGCGCGCGAACCGCTCTGCTCTACGGCGAATGGCTGCGCCGCATGCGCCGCAAGTCCGAGGCCAGGACTCAGCTCCGCGACGCGTTCGAGACCTTCGACGACTCGGCGCCACGCCTTGGGCGGAGCGAGCCTGTGCCGAGCTCGACGCGAACGGGGAAGTCGTACCGAAACCCGAGGCCGCCGGCGGACCACTGGCCGTTCTCACCTCGCAAGAACGGAAGATCATCCGGCTGGCCGTGCGCGGCCTGTCTACTGACCTTCAAAGCGTGGTGTCGGAGGGCTGACGGCTCATGATCCCTGCGATATCCCGAGGACATGAGGTATGCCCAGGGCGGTGGTCTGACCGACGAACGCCGGTTCTTCCGTGAGAAGTTGCGGCTGGAGGCGTCCGAGCGGTTCCGGCACGGCGACGAGAACACGCTCATCGCTGACTCGGTGGAGCCGTCCGCGGCCACCCGACGGATCAGGTTGCCGACGACGTCCCATACGAGGCGGGTGACTGCACCGCCCGGGTCGGTGATCCGCACGAGTCTGCCGAGGGCGTCGCGTTCCAGGCGGGTGATGCCGCCGGCCGGGTCGGTGACCTCCACGGGCAGCCCCGCAGCATCGCAGTGCACCGTGGTGGTGGCGCCGAGGGCATCGGTGATCGACCTCAGGTATCCCCGATCGTCGCAGGCGTACCGGGTGGTGTGGCCGGCCGGGTCGGTGACCGACGTGCGGTTGCCGCGCTCGTCGAACTCCTGCGTGCGGTGGGCGCCGTCCGGCTCGCTGATCTTCACCGGTAGTCCGAGCGAACCGTACTCGACTCGGACTTGGCTGCCATCGGGCCGGGTGATCGCGGCGAGTCGGCTGTCGTCGTCGTAGGCGTGGGCGGTGGTGCGGCCGAGGGGGCCGGTGCGAGTGAGGAGCTTGTCGTGGGTGTAGCGGGTGGTATGGCCGAGGGGGTCGGTGGTGGCGATCACCCGGCAGCGTTGGTCGATGAGGTGGCGGGTGGTGCGGCCGTCGGCGGTGGTCAGGGTGGTGGTGCGGTGGCCGGTTTTGGGGTCGGGCTCGGTGTAGGCCAGGGTGATCTGGACGTGGCCGGCCTCGCCGCCCTCCGCCACGACGCGGTCGTGGTCGTCGTAGACGTAGTCGTAGCGGCTTGCGTTGGAGTCGATCCAGGCGATGACGCGGCGGCGGTCGTCGTAGACGAAGGTGGTGGTGGCGCCGGAGGGTTTGGTGACGGTGGTGAGGTTGCCGTCCTGGTAGCCGTACGACATGAGGGGCAGGTCCGCGCCGCCCGCGTCCGCGCCGGCCAGAGACAGGGCGGTGATCCGACCCTCGGCACAGGTCAGCTTCAGCTGGTGGCCGGCGGAGTGGACGAGGGCCAACGGCAGGCCGTCGTCGGTGCGGTCGATGATGAGGGTGTGGCCGTTGCGTTCGGTGACGGATGCCAGCCAGGCGGCGCCGTCGCCGCCTTGTTCGCCGGGCGGGGCGGTGAAGTGGCGGGTCAGGCCGGTGTCGGAGTCGGTGACCGTGTAGTCGCCGTCGGCGTCGCGGGCCAGCAGGGTACGGGCCCTGCCTGAGTCCGGTGTGGTGGGCGCGCCGGGACCGGGTGCGGATAGGCGATCAGGAGGCCGTCGGCGGTGACGTGGACGACGCCGATGGCGTCGATCTGCAGGCGCTCGTCGACGGTGGAGGTCCAGGACGGCCCCAGGAAGCGGCCGGTTGTGGTGCCGGACTCGGTGCGGCGGGTGAAGACCAGTGGCAGGATGCCGGGGATCTCGAGGTCGGTCTGGGGCAGGAACATCCGTCCCGAGGCGAGGTCCACCGGGTCGGTGCCGTCGGTGGTGCGCTCGCCGTCCGGTCGCTTGTGGGTGCCGTCCGGGGCGTCATCGAGCAGCCGGCGCACCCGTGCGGCGTCGGCGGCGTCCTCGGCGATGCGGATGCCTTTCACCGCGCCGCCGCCGCCACCGGTCGCCACGGTCAGTGCGAGGTCGGGAAGGAGCCGGCCGAAGCCCTCGGCCGGGTCCTTCATGAAGTCGCCGATCATCTGCTTGCCGGTGCCGACCGGGTCGTTGGCGGCGGCCACCAGGCCGGCGGCCAGGCTGTTGAGGGACGTGGCGTACTCGGCCGGGTGCGTGATGTTGTACGGGTCCATGGGGTTGACGCTGCGGACTAAGTTGAGAATCCCCGCCGTGCCCTTGATGAGGCCGCCGCCGACGTGGTCGCCCATGAGCTGCAGCTCCGCCATCAGGTCGCCCAGTTGCTCGGCATAGGACGGCTTCTTCGGGGCCATGTCGCGGGCGGCGCGGACCGCCGTGCGCGCGGTCTCCGCCGCCGAGTTGCGCTGCCCCCGGGCATCGGCGAGAAGGTCCTGCGCATCCTGCATCAGCTTCTCGCCCGGGTCGTCGAACGTCGCCGCGGGCTTGGGCGGGAGTGACCTCGACCTCGGAGCCCGCACGCCCGAGGAGACGGCTGTCTCCATCACCGCGGAGATCATCGCCTAGGCCAACCAGGGCACGGGCCGACCCCTGACCCGGATCACCGGTCCGATCCACCAGCCGCCGAGGTTGATGAATCACCGGTAGCCCGGCCGCACAGAAGTGCCCGCGCCCCCCCCGGGCCGGCCGTGACGCTCCGGGCGTCCGACGGCCCGCTCGGTGGACTAGAAGACCCTGTCTGGGCTGCGTTTTCCCTCAGTCGTGCGGTCTTTGACATCTTTCCGATGACGCATCACGTGGAGTGCGTGGCCATACTGGAGCCGGTGGCGAAGGGCTCTTGACCTGATGGTTCTTCCGGATGTTCAGGCGCGGCAAGGTCTGCTCGACCTGTTTTTCACGGCCCGTCGTGTGGAGCATGTCGCAGGCTCGCGCTACGTGCCTCACCTGCGGCTCGGTGCAGTGGGGTGCGGGTTGGAAGCGCTCTGCCTCGCATTCGAGGGGCGGTGGGGGAACGTCTTGACGCTCGTTCGACACTGATTCTGGCGGAGCGTCAGGATGCTCGCTCGGCTGGCTATCTCACCCGCGCTGTTCGAGCATTGTCACCCCCGTGCTCGGCACGTCCGGAGTTGGCTCCCTTGCTCTGGCCGAGTGCGGCGACGTGGGCCACGAGAGTTTGGTTCGCTGCGCGGTTCTCCTCGGTGAGCTGAGGGATGGTCGTGCGGGTGTTGTCGCCGTCCGTGAACGGCACGTCGACGGCGCTGCGGAGTACGCCGACATGTCCTTCAGGCGTTGGGGGCCATGGCCAGCTGGAGCAGGGTGGGTGCCCGGCTCGAGGAGAGATATCCCATGGCCAATTCGGTGCTCAACGCCTGTGCACGCGCCGTGTCCCCAGGATCCTCCTGAAGCCGGGTCAGCTCCGCCTCACCACGGAAGGCACGAGCGGCGGGCTGCGGTGGTGGGCCTCCGGTCGTGGAGTTCCTTGCGCCGGGTCGTCAAGACCACGAGCCCTGGAAGGCCCCGACCCGTGCGTCTGATTTTCGCGTGCCCGGGGGTGGCGTACGGGTCCTGACCGATGATCAGGACCCGCACCGTTCGGTCCGGCCGGGACGTAGGTGCGTCTCGCGGCGATCTCCGCGCGCAGGAAGTCGCCCATCTCGGCGATCCGTCCCGCGACGGGTTCCACGCCCTCGCCCGGCCCGCTTCGACGATCTCATGCAAGGGTCGTGGTGCCACGGGCGTCACGCTGCTGCCGCGCACCCGCCGACGATCAACCGATGGCCGGAGCACCACCCCCGTGCCCACGGTCCCGCGGGCACGCGGGATCGGCCGCCGCCCCCGGGACCGGTCAGCCGGCCACCGGCACCCGTGCGCTCGGTCGACCGGCCACCGTCGCCCGCGCCCGCTCAGCCGACCACCGCCGCCCGCACGCACAGCACGTCCGGGAGGTGCGCGGCCAGCAGCCGCCAGCTGTCGCCGTCGTCGGCCGATGCGAACACCTCGCCGTTGCGGTTGCCGAAGTACACCCCCGCCGGGTCGGCGTCGTCCGTGCACAGCGCGTCCCGCAGCACCGTGCCGTAGTGGTCCTCCTCCGGCAGTCCCTTGGTCAGCGGCTCCCACGTGCCGCCCGCGTCCGTGGTACGGAAGACGCGGCAGCGGTGCCCGGCGGGCACCCGGTCGGCGTCGGCGTTGATCGGGAAGACGTACGCCGTGCCGGTCCGGCTCGGATGCGCGGCCACCGCGAAGCCGAACGTGGACGGCAGGCCCTCGCCGATGTCGGTCCAGTGCCCGGCCGCGTCGTCGCTGCGGTACACCCCCCAGTGGTTCTGGAGATACAGCCGGTCCGGGTCGCCCGCGTCTCTGGCGACCTTGTGCACGCACTGGCCGAACTCCGGGTTCGGATCCGGCAGGAAGACGGCGGAGACACCGGAGTTGGACGGGGCCCAGCTCGCCCCGCCGTCGGCCGTACGGAACACTCCCGCCGTCGACACCGCCACGGTCACCGCCCGCGGGTCGCGCGCGTCGGTGAGCACGGTGTGCAGGCCCTCACCGCCACCGCCCGGCACCCACTGGGAGCGGGTCGGGTGCTCCCACAGCGGCCGGACCAGCTCGAAGCTCTCGCCGCGGTCCGTCGAGCGGTACAGCGCCGCCGGTTCCGTGCCCGCGTACACCACGTCCGGCTCGGCGGCGGCCGGGTGCAACTGCCAGACACGCTCCAGGGAAGCGCCGGTGTCCCTGGGGAAGCGGACGGCCGGCTGCGCCGGTTCGGTCCACGTGCGGCCGAGGTCGTCGGAGTGGAACACCGAAGGACCCCAGTGCGCGCTGTCACCGCCCGCCAGCAGCCGGGGCCGGGGGCCCCGGGTGTCGATCGCGACCGAGTACACCGCCTGCGCGTTGAAATACGGACTCTCGTCGAACTCCCAGGGGCCACCGCCCCGCTTCCGCCCGATGAACAGGCCTTTGCGGGTGCCCACCGCGAGCAGTACCTCGGCCATGCCGATCACCTCCGGGACGTCTTCGTCCAGGTAGCCGTCAGATATCGGCCAGTGTGCACCCGACCACTGACACCCTCCCCCGGTGGACGTGTCATCGCAGGTCACAGTCGTGTCGCCCGGCTGTGGCGAAGACTGGCCGGGCCCGTTGCGGCATGCGCCTGCGCGGAAGCGGTGTCTCGTGCGACCGTCGGGGAGACGGCTCGTCGTGAGCAACGGAGCGATCTCTCCCGTATGGGAGGACGGTCCGACCGGTCGGTGCGCTCGTGAGGAGGATGCCCTTGAAGGCGTTCCGTGGTCCGAAGGTGTGGCTGTGGCGCTGGCGGCGCAACCCGCTCAAGCGCCGGGCCGACGTGCTGGAGGCCTGGGTGCTGCTCGGTACCTTGCTGCTGATCGTCCTGGCCGGAGTGCCGGCCGGCCTGGCGACGGCCCGCTCGGTGGAGCACGGACTCGCCCGCG
This sequence comes from Streptomyces sp. NPDC014991, assembly GCF_043080665.1. NCBI lineage: Bacteria > Bacillati > Actinomycetota > Actinomycetes > Kitasatosporales > Streptomycetaceae > Streptomyces > Streptomyces sp. NPDC014991. Next base: position 76,671 of record NZ_JBIBVY010000021.1, on the reverse strand, counting down.
AGCGCGCCATCTGGCGCCCCGTTGTCGCCCGGGTCGTCGCCGCCCGGGTCCCGGGGCCGTCCCGCCGCTCGGGCGGCCACGCCTCCGCCGGTGCACGGAGTTGGGCCGAGGTCCGCTGGACGGCGGCCGACGGCTCCGCCCGCACCGGCCAGGTCAAGGTGGAGCCCGGTATCGGACCCGGCACGCCGGTCACCGTCTGGACCGATCCGCGGGGCCACCTCGTCAGCCGTCCCACGACCGCTTCCGAGGCCGCCTTCCGGGCCACCCTGACGGGACTCCTGGTCGGCGTGAGCACCGCCGCCGTACCCCTTGCCGGCGGCCTCGCCGCGCGAGTCCGCCTGGCACGCCGGCGCCTGGACGCCTGGGACACGGAGTGGGCCCGCCTGGGCCCACAATGGGGACGCACGGTCTGACGCCGGATGCTCCGGTGCAGTCGACATCGGCTTGTGGACCGCTGATGCTCCCGCAAGCGGCCCCGGCCGGCCGCGTGCCTGCGTCTCCGCCTCGGCTCCACCGGCCGGCCGCCCGGAACGAGATCAGTCCCGGCCGGGAAGAGCGCGCTCCAGGATGCTGTCGAGGTCGGTGCCCGCGGGAAGCGTGCCGAACGCGTGTCCCCAGTCGCCGCCCAGTCGGGTGGCGCAGAAGGCGTCAGCGACCGGGTGCGGGGCGTGCCGGACGAGCAGCGAGGCCTGGAGCGCGAGTGCCATCCGCTCGACCAGCCGGCGGGCGCCCGTCTGATCGGTTCCGGCCAGTTGGTCCTTGAGCGCGGTCACGGCCGTGTCGAGGCGGGGGTCCGCCCCGCGCGCGAGGGCGAGTTCGGCGAACAGGGCCTCGGCGCTGTCCGGTTCGCGGCCCAGGGCACGCAGCACGTCGAGCGCGTTGACGTTTCCGGAGCCCTCCCAGATCGACAGCAGCGGGGCCTCCCGGTAGTGCCGGGGCATGCCCGACTCCTCGACGTACCCGTTGCCGCCCAGGCATTCCAGGGCCTCGGCGGTGAAGGCCGGGCCCCGCTTGGTGACCCAGTACTTGCCGACGGCGGTGGCGATGCGCCGGAAGGCCCGCTCCCCGGCGTCCCCGCGCACCGCGCGGTCCGCCGCGCCGGCCAGCCGCAGCGTGAGCGTCGTCGCCGCCTCCGACTCCAGCGCGAGATCGGCCAGGACGTTGCGCATCAGCGGCTGGTCGAGCAGCCGGGCGCCGAACGCGCTGCGGTACCGGGTGTGATGCCCGGCCTCGACCAGGGTCTTGCGCATCAGGGTCGCCGAGGACATGACACAGTCGAGGCGGGTGCAGTTGACCATCTCGATGATGGTCTTCACGCCCCGCCCCTCCGGCCCCACCAGCCAGGCGACGGTCCGGTCGAACTCCGGCTCCGAGGAGGCGTTGGACCGGTTGCCCAGCTTGTCCTTCAGTCGCTGGATGCGGAACGTGTTGCGGGTGCCGTCCGGCAGGACGCGCGGCACCAGGAAGCAGGAGAGCCCGCCCGGGGCCTGCGCGAGCACCAGGAAGACGTCACACATCGGCGCCGACGTGAACCACTTGTGCCCGCGCAGCGTGTACACGCCCGGGTCGCCGGTGGGCGTGGCCGTGGTGGTGTTCGTCCGGACGTCCGAACCGCCCTGCTTCTCCGTCATGCCCATGCCGGCGAGCAGTCCGGGTTTGTCGGTGGGGACGCGCAGTTCGGGGTCGTACTCCCGGCTGGTGAGCAGCGGCTCGTACACCTTGGCGAGATCCGGCTGCGTGCGCAGGGCGGGGACGGCGGCGTACGTCATCGACGTCGGGCAGCCGTGTCCGGCCTCCGTGTGCCCCCACACCAGCCCGCCCGCGGTGCGCGCCACGTGCGCACCCGGCCGCTCGTCGCCCCACGGCGCGCCGGCGAGGCCCTCGGCGACCGCGGTGCGCATCAGGTGGTGCCAGCTGGGATGGAACTCGACCTCGTCGACGCGGTGGCCGAAGCGGTCGTGGGTGCGCAGCACCGGCTCGTGCCGGTTCGCCTGCTCGCCCCACTCCTGGGCCTCCACGCTGCCGGCCCGCGCCCCCAGCCGCCGGACGTCCTCCTCGGCCCAGCCGGCGCCCTCCCGGCGCAGCCCTTCGAGCAGGGCCGCGTCCGCGGCGGCGTCGTACGGGGTGAGTGGCGGGGCCTGGTTGGTGACGTCGTGTGTGGCGTGCGGCGGCTGGGGCCGTGGCGACGGCTCCGGCTGTGACTGCGGCGTGGGCTGCGGCTGTGACGGCGACTGCGGCTGCGTGGGAATCGAGGCCATAGGAGCATGTTGCACCCTCTCTACGGCTGTAGCAATATTGCAACACGGGGGGGCGCACGTACAGTACGGGTCCATGCGCACGAACCTCACGGCCGAGCCGGATCCGGCCGGCCTGCGGCCGCTGTCCGCCCGGTCGGTCGTCCTGAGCCTGCTGCTCGGCGCGCATCCGCCGGAACTCCCGGTGAAGGACCTGGTGCGGCTCGTGGAGCCGTTCGGGGTCGGGGGCTCCACGCTGCGGGCCGCGCTGAGCCGGATGGTCGCCGCCGGCGATCTGCGGCGCACGGACACCGTCTACCGGCTCAGCGACCGGCTGCTGGCCCGGCAGCGCCGGCAGGACGACGCGGTGCACCCCCGCACGCGCGCGTGGGACGGCGACTGGGAGATGGTGGTGATCACGGCGACGGGCCGCGGCCCCGCCGAACGTGCCGACCTGCGCGCCCGGCTGACCGCCCTGCGCCTGGCCGAACTGCGGGAAGGCGTGTGGCTGCGCCCGGACAATCTCGAGCGCCCCCTGCCGGCCGGCCTCCATGAGGTGGCCCTGACGTACAGCGCGCGGCCCGACGAGTCCCCGGGTGACCTCGCCGCGGGGCTCTGGCCGCTGGCGGACTGGGCGGACACGGCGCGTTCCCTGCTGGCCCACGCCGCCGGCGCCGGCCACCCGGCCGGCCGCCTCACCGTCTACGCGGCGGCCGTACGCCACCTGCTCACCGACCCCGTGCTGCCGCCCGCGCTGCTGCCGGCCGACTGGCCGGGCGAGGCCCTGCGCACGGCCTACGCCGCCTATCGGCGGGAACTGGCCGGGGCGCTGGGCGGGCGGCGTGAAGCGGAAGAGGGCTGACGGGGCGGGAAGGAAAGGGGGGCCGAGGGTGGGCACGGGAGGCCGCCGCACGCCTGGCCCGGCCCGGCCCGTGGACCGGAACCGGGCCGTCGGTGGCGCCGCCCCTTCCGGGGGCGCCGGTGACGCCCCCGGAGGCTCAGCCGGGGCTCACTTGTAGGTGATGTCCGAGCTGGAGTACTTGCAGTACGTGCCGTCGGGCCCGGAGCCGTTCGTGGTGGGCTCCTTGCCGGTGTTGTTGCCGATGTACTTCTGGCAGGGAGTGATCTTCTTGCTGGTGTCCCCGACGATGGTGATGTTCTTCAGGGTCGCGCTGTCGCCGTAGTTGGTGTTGATGCCGACGAGCTTGTTGCCCTTGTAGGTGGCCTCGATGCCGCTGAGGTTGATGGTCCGCTTGTACTGCGTCTTGCAGTTGCCGCAGGACCGGGCGAAGGTGCCGAAGTTCTTCACGGCGAAGCCCGAGACGTTCAGCGTGCCGGCGCCGTTGAACTGGAACACCTTGTCGCCGGCCTCCTTCGCCCCGCCGCCGCTCACGGTGTAGACGTTGGACGACGAGGAGCCGAGGAAGGTGGCCGCGTCCTCGCCGACGTCCTCCCACCACACGTTCTGGAGTGTGCAGCTGCCCAGGCAGTGGATGCCGTCCGCGGCGGGGGCGCCGATGATGACGTTCTTGACGACGGCGCCGGGGGCCAGTTCGAGGATGGGGCCCTGGTCCTCGTCCTGGCTGTCCGAGCCGAGGTCGCCGCTTCCGTACAGCCGCTTCATCCCGTAGTCCTTGGTGCCGGATACCGAGACGGTGGAGGAGACGGCCTGGCTGCCGTTGGCCGACGGCCAGGTGGCCGCGCCGGCCGGCGCACTGAATGTCATGATCATGCCAAGCGTGAGGCCGAGTGTGGCCAGTCCGCCCAGCAGGGCGCGTGGGGATGTCGTGTGTGAGGTCATGTCCCGGATGCCTTCTTCCGAGTGGGGATCGGACATGTATGTGAAGCGCTACCGCCATGCGGAACGTGCAGCGCACTGCGGAGCGCACTTGTGTGGCAGCGAGGACCGCCGTTGCGGCTCGGCGGTCAAGCTGATGAACGGACCGTAAACGGTAAGCGCTTTCTGGTCAACGCCTCGCGCGGCCGGTTTTCGGCCACCGCGGGCCGCTTGCGCGCGGGGTGGTGGGAGCGCTTCCATGGCGGGCGTGTGCATGCCACCATGACGGCGTCCGGCGCCCAGTACGCACTCGCCGCCCTCAGGAAGGTGTCCGTGAAGCCGTCCACCAGAGCGTCCCTGGCCCCGCTGCTCGGCACCTGCGTCCTCGCCCTGGCCCTGATCGTGACGGCCTCGGCGCTCACGGCGCTGGTCACCGGCGCGCCCCCGGCGACCGCCGCCGCGCGGCCCGGCCGGCACTGGGTGAACACCTGGACCGGGATGCCCCAGCTGACCGAGCCGGCCAATCTGCCGCCGGCGCCGTACACCGGTGCGAAGTCCGTCCTCGTGGACACCACCCTGAGGCAGACCGTACGGGTCACGACCGGCGGGCCGCGCATCCGGCTGCGCTTCTCCAACGCGTACGGCGACACCCCGCTGCCGCTCACCGCCGTCACCGTGGCGCTGCCACGGGACGGCAGGGCCGGCGTCAGCGCGGTCGAGCCGGGGAGCCTGCGCCGGGTGACCTTCGTGGGCCGGGACTCCGCCACCGTCCCGGTCGGCGCCCAGCTGGTCTCCGACCCGCTGGACTTCGCCCTGCGCGCCGGCACCGAGCTGACGGTGACGGCGTACACCGCGCCCGGCCAGGCGTCGCTCGCGCTCACCTCCCACCCGGGCTCGCGCACCACGTCGTACCTCGTGCACGGTGACCGCACGCGCGACGAGGACCTTCCGGGCGCGACCGCCGTCGACCACTGGTACCTGCTCAGCGACGTCGAGGTGCTGGCGCCGGGCCGGACCCGGGCGGTGGCCGTCGTCGGCGACTCGCTCACCGACGGGCGCGGCTCCACGACCAACGGCAACGACCGCTGGCCCGACCGGCTCTTCGACCGCCTCCGGACCCGCCCGGACACCTCGGGCATCGCCGTCCTCAACCAGGCGGCCGGCGGCAACCGCGTCCTCGCCGACGGACTCGGCCCCAACGTGCTCGCCCGCCTCGACCGGGACGTCCTCTCCCGCAGCGGAGTGGCCTGGCTGATCGTCTTCGAGGGCGTCAACGACATCGGCACCGCCGAGGCCACCGCCGAGGCCCAGCGTGCGGTGACCGCCGACCTGACCGCCGGGTACCGGCAGATCGTGGTCCGCGCCCATGCCCAGGGCATCCGGGTCTACGGCGCGACGCTCACACCGTTCGGTGGCAACACCCCGTACGACGACCCGGCGGGCGAACGGGAGGCCTCCCGGCAGCGGGTCAACGCCTGGATCCGCACCCCCGGTCACTTCGACGCGGTGATCGACTTCGACCGGGCGGTGCGGGACCCCGCCACCCCGGACCGGCTGCGGCCCGATCTGCACGACGGTGACTGGCTGCACCTCGACCCGCAGGGCTACCGGGTCCTCGCCGCCGCCGTACCCCAGGGGCTGTTCCGCCCCACCGGGTGACGCACCCCTCGGGTGACCCGGGCCGCGCACGTTCCGGTCTCGGGCGCCCGGGATCCGGGCTCGGCGGGACAGGTGGCGCCGGCGCGGTCCGTGGCGTTCCCTGGGAGGAGGGCGTTCCCCGGTAGCCCGCCCTGAGGACGAAGGACGTGCCCGCAGAGAAGGCCGTCCCCGGGAGAGGAAGAGGTTCCCGACAAGCGAGACGCGTACCCCCGTGGAGAGGGGATGACCGGCGCGGTCGTGGGCACTCGGCGGGGCATACAGGACGAACTCACCCGAGGAGAGTCATGGCTGAGCAGAAGTCGTCGTCGGTCCTCACGGCGCCCCTGCGCGGCGCGGCCTCGGTACTGCGCAGGGTGCCCGGCGCCGGGACGGTGGGCAGGGCGGCGGAGGGAACCCTGGACAAGGTCGGCGCGGTCTCGCCCCGCGGACGCCGCATCGCGGTGTACGCCGGGGCCGGGCTGCTCGGTGCCGCGGGCGTGGTGGAGTCGCCCGTGGCCGTCACCGGCGCTGCGGTCGCCTGGCTCACCCAGCCCCGCCCCGCCCAGCGGACGGAGAGCGGGCCGGGAGCCGGTGACACGGACACGCCGCACCGCGAACCCGCGCACGATCTCGGCACCGCGGCCCTCCGCTCCGGCGGGGAGGGCGACGGGCCGGCACCGGCGGAGGAGAAGGCGTCCGAGCGGCGCGGTGCGTCCGCCGAGGCGGCGGAGGCCGGGAACAGCGAGGCATCCGTTCGCCCGGAGGCCGCCCCCGAAGGCGCGGCGCCGGCGCCCACGACATCCCCCGGCCCCCTCGGCCCGACCGTGCGGCCCGACCGCACCACGCTCTGAGGAGAGTCATGGTCCTCGGCCTGCTGACGGCACCCTCGGCCGCCGCCCGCCTGCTCCCGGCGGCGCCACGCCTGCTCGCGCGGGCGGCGGCACCGGCGGCCGGGCTGGCCGCCGGTGCCGCCGCCGGGACGGCACGCGCGGGCGTGCGCGGCGCGGACACTGCCGCGCGGGTCGTGCGGGTGGCCCGCAACGCGCTGCCCGGCGCCGGCGACCACTGGCGGTCCGGCGCCCGCACCCACCTCGCGCTGCGGCCCCTCGAACACGAGGCGGCGCACCGCGCGGGCGGCACGGCACATCTCGCGCGCCGGATGGCCGCGGCGCTGGCGGAGCACCCCGACGTACTCGTCGCCTACTGGGACCAGGGGCTGGCCCGCCTGGTGGTGACCGCCACCGAGGAGGAGGCCACCGACCGCGTCATGGAGCACGCGGCCGAGCTGGCCGTACGACACGGCCTCGTCCTGGCGGGCGGGGACGTGGAGGACACCACGCATCCGGCCGACCCGGCCGGTGTGCGCGCCGCGGTGGCCACGCTCGCGGCCGACGCCGCGGGCATCGGCGTCGCCCTCGCCGCGTACGCGCTGCGGCTGCCGCCCTCACCCCGGACGGTGACGGCGCTGGTGACACTGGCGCGGGAGAACCCGCGGTTCCGCGCATGGCTGCGCGCCCGGCTCGGCGAGTCGAGGATGGATCTCGCGCTGGCCTGCGCGAACGCCGCCGTGCACGGCGTCGGGCAGACCCCCACCTCCCTGGTGCTCGACGGCGTCCTGCGAGCGTGCCAGGTGGCCGAGACGGTGGCCCGCTCGGCCGCCTTCGACGCGGTGCACGACGAGCTGTGCGCACCGGAGCGGATCAGCCTCGCCCCGGAGGGCCCGCCACGCCCACCGCTGCGCGAGTCCCCGGCCCAGGAGTACGCCTCCCACGCCTCCGCGGGCAGTGTGCTGGGCGCGGCGGCGACCCTGCTCGTCAAGCACGACGGCGCCGAGGCGGCGGAGGCGGTGCTCGCCGGCTCCCCGAAGGCCGCCCGCTACGGTCCCGCCGCCTTCCACGCCGTACTCGGCGCCGCGCTGTCCCGTACGGGCGTGCTGGTGCGCGACCCGGCCCGGCTGCGCCAGCTGGAGATGGCCGGCACGGTCGTCCTGCACCCAGGGGCGCTGCGCACCGACGAGGGCGAGGCCGACCCCTGGACCGAGCCGGTGCTCGACGCGGCCCGCCGGGCGGGTCTGCGGGTGGTGTTCGTGGACGACCCGGCGCTGGAGGACTTCACCGGACTCGCCGACCAGGTCGTCGACGCCCGCCGCCCGCTGGACGACGTCGTGTACGAGGCGCGCGGCGACGGGGGTGCCGTGCTGGTGGTCGCCCGGGTCCGCGAGGCCGGCCGGCACGACGTCCTGGCCGCACTGCGCGCAGCCGACATCGCGGTCGCCCTGACGGACGGGGGCGGAGCCGTGGTGTGGGGCGCGGACATCCTGGCCCTGCACGGCCTGCCGGACGTGTGGCGGGTGCTGACCGCGATCCCGGCCGCCCGCGCGGTCGGCCGGCGCGCCCAGACCCTGGCCCGTTCCGGCGCCGCGCTGTCCGGGCTGCTGGTGGCCGTCGGCGAGTCCGGTGGCGGACGCGGACGCCGTTCCCTCCTGCCGGGACTCCGGCACGCACCCGTCGACGCCGGCGCCGCGGCGGCCCTGATCTCCGGGGCACGCGCCGCGCTCGCCGTGGCGGCGGCCGGCACCCCGCACCCGCGCCCCCGCGTGCACTGGCACGAACTGGACCCCGACCAGGCCCGGGAACGGCTGGCGCACGAACCGGAAACCGAGCCCGGCGCCTTCGAGGAGCTGACCACCCGGGTGCGCAAGGCGACCCGACGCGTCACCCGGCACCCGGCCGCCGCCCCCGCCCGCTGGTCCTACCAGCTGGGCCGCGCCGTCCGCGGGGAACTCCAGGACCCGCTCACCCCGGTGCTGGCGGTCGGTTCGGCGGCGTCGGCGATCCTCGGCTCCGTCACGGACGCGCTGCTCGTGCTCGGTGCCCTCGATCTGAACGCCCTGGTCGGTGGCATCCAGCGGCTGCGTGCCGAGCGGGCGCTCTCCGGACTGGTCGCGGACCAGAAACAGAAGGCCCGGCTGGTGCCGCCGGAGAGCGAGGCCCCGGCGGGCGGCACCCGCACCGTGGAGGCGGGCCGGCTCCGGGCCGGCGACGTGATCCAGCTCAAGGCGGACGACGTGGTCCCCGCCGACGCCCGGCTGCTGTGGCAGGACGGCCTGGAGGTGGACGAGTCGGCCCTGACCGGCGAGTCGCTGCCGGTGGAGAAGCAGACGGACCCCACCCCGCACGCCCCCGTCGCCGACCGCAGCTGCATGGTCTTCGAGGGGACGACCGTGGCCGCGGGACAGGCCCGGGCCGTCGTGGTCGACACCGGTGAGCGCACCGAGGCCGCCCGCGCCGTCCACCTGGCGTCCCGTACGCCCCCGTCCGCGGGCGTCCAGGCCAGGCTCCAGGAACTGACCCGCAAGGCGCTGCCGCTGACCCTGGGGGGCGGCGCCGCGGTGACCGGCCTGGCACTGCTGCGCGGCACCCCGATCCGCGAGGCGGTCAGCGGCGGAGTCGCGGTGGCCGTGGCGGCCGTACCGGAAGGGCTGCCCCTGGTGGCCACCGTCGCCCAGCTCGCGGCTGCCCGGCGGCTGAGCCGCGGCGGTGTACTGGTCCGCACCCCGCGCACGCTGGAGGCGCTGGGCCGCATGGACACCATCTGCTTCGACAAGACCGGCACGCTCACCGAGAACCGGCTGCGTCTGGTGCGGACCTGCGACGCCGACGGCACGGTCCACGGCGTGGACGACGCCGGGTCCGAGGGCACCGTACGGGCCGCCGCGCGGGCCTGCCCCCGGCTGAACGGCGGCTCCGACCGGCCGGTGCACGCCACCGACGAGGCCGTCCTCGCCGCGGCGGGTCCCGACCCGGACTGGACCCAGCTCGCCGACCTGCCGTTCGAGGCCGCGCGTGGGTACGCCGCCGCCGTGGGCCGCAGTGGAGACGGGCCGCCCGTGCTCGTGGTCAAGGGCGCCCCGGAGACCGTGCTGCCCGCCTGTGCCGGCCTTCCGGAGCACGCCACCGACTCCGCGCACGCGCTGGCCGGGAGCGGCCTTCGGGTCCTGGCGGTGGCCGAACGACGGCTCGGCGCGGGCGAGCAGGAGTCGGACGCCCTCGAACGGGCGTTGGAAGGGTTGCAGTTCACAGGTCTGCTGGCGTTGTCCGACGTACCGCGCGAGACTTCGACGGCGCTGGTGAACGGCCTCAACGGGGCCGGTGTACGACCCGTCATGCTCACCGGCGACCATCCGCAGACCGCTCGGTCCATCGCCGCCGACCTGGGCTGGCCGGAGGACACCGTGGTGGTCACCGGCGACGAACTGGCCGCGGCGGACCGTGCGGCCCGGGCCCGGATGCTGCGCGACGCGGGCGTGGTGGCCCGGGTGGCGCCCGAGCAGAAACTCCAGGTCGTGGAGGCGCTGCGGGACGCGGGCCGGGTGGTCGGCATGGTCGGCGACGGCGCCAACGACGCCGCGGCCATCCGCGCCGCCGACATCGGCGTCGGCATCAACGCGCGAGGCTCGGCCGCCGCGCGCAACGCCGCGGACATCGTGCTGACCGACGACGACCTGACGGTGCTGATCGACGCGGTCGGCGAGGGCCGCGCCCTGTGGCACAGCGTGGCCGACGCCATCGCCATCCTGATCGGCGGCAACGCCGGCGAGATCGGCTTCGGCATCATCGGCACGCTGCTGTCCGGGCGGGCGCCGCTGTCCACCCGCCAGATGCTCATGGTGAACCTGTTCACCGACCTGTTCCCGTCGATGGCGGTCGCCGTGACGGAGAAGGAGGGCGAGGCGGACCTGGGCCACGTGGAGGAGGCGGCCGGTGTGCTGGGCGAGCCCCTGCTGCGGCAGATCCGGCACCGGGCCCTGACGACCTGCCTCGGTGCGGTCACGGCCTGGCTGATCGGCCGGTTCACCCCGGGCACCGCCCGCCGCTCCAGCACCATGGCGCTGTGCGGGGTCGTCGGTACCCAGCTGGTGCAGACCCTCCTCGACCGGCGCGACAGCCGCCTGGTGCAGGTCACCGCCCTGGGTTCGGCGCTGGCGCTGGTCGCCGTGGTCCAGACCCCGGGCGTCAGCCGCCTCGTCGGCTGCACCCCGCTCGGCCCGGTCGCCTGGGCCGGAGTCGTGGCCGCGATAGCGCTGGCGCTGGCGGGCCAACGCACCCTGCCCCGCCTGGAGCGGACGATCGGACGCCTCCTCCCGACCGCGACCTGATGGACGGCACCACCGGCCGGACGGACCACATGCCCGGCCGGCCGGACCACACCCCCGGCAAGGCGGAGCACGCCCCCGCCGGACGGTGAGCGGGCCCCCGGCCGACCGGCCCGCCGGCAACGGGCTGGGGGCCGTACGGGCCGACCGGGCGCCGTGCCCTGGCCCGGTGGGCCGGCCCGGCGGGGGTGGGGCCGGGGTGTGGTGGTCCTGCCTGCCTGCCTGCCGGTGCGGGTGGGTCCGGGGTCAGACCGAGCGGTGGTACGGGTCCGGCACCCGGATCTCGCCGCCCAGCTCGCGGGCCGCCTGCCGGGCCCAGTACGGGTTGCGCAGCAGCTCCCGGCCGAGCAGGACCGCGTCGGCCTCGCCGTTCGCCAGGATCTTCTGGGCCTGTTCCGCCTCGGTGATCAGGCCGACGGCGGCGACCGGCAGCGGGGTCTCGGCCTTCACCCGGGCGGCGAACGGGACCTGGTAGCCCTGTCCGGTCGGGATGGTGACGCCGGCGGCGTTGCCCCCGGTGGAGACGTCCAGGAGGTCGATGCCGTGGGCGTGCAGGTCGCGGGCGAAGCGGACGGTGTCCTCGACGGTCCAGCCGCCGTCCTGGAGCCAGTCGGTGGCGGAGATCCGGAAGAACACCGGCTTGTCCTCGGGCCAGACCTCCCGTACGGCGTCCACCACCTCGAGGGCGAACCGGGTGCGGTTCTCGTACGAGCCGCCGTAGGCGTCGGTGCGGTGGTTGGAGTGCGGGGACAGGAACTCGTTGATCAGATAGCCGTGGGCGCCGTGGACCTCGACGATCTCGAAGCCCGCGGCGCGTGCCCGGCGTGCGGCGGCGGCGAACTGCTCGACGATCTCGCCGATCTGTTCGGTGGTCAGCTCGGTCGGCACCGGGTGACGTTCGTCGAACGGCACCGCGCTCGGACCCAGCGGCTGCCAGCCGCGTGCCTCCGGCCCGATCGGCGCGCCGCCCTTCCACGTCCGCTCTGTGGAGGACTTGCGGCCGGCGTGCGCGAGCTGGACCGCCGGCACGGTGCCCTGCGCGACGAGGAAGCGGGTGATCCGCCGGAAGGCCTCCACCTGGGTGTCGTTCCACAGGCCGAGGTCGTACGGTGAGATCCGGCCCTCGGGCGAGACGGCGGTGGCCTCGGTCACGATCAGGCCGGTTCCGCCGGTGGCCCGCGCCGCGTAGTGCGCGAAGTGCCAGTCGTGCGGGGCGCCGGTGAGCGGACCCTCCGGCTCGGCCGAGTACTGGCACATGGAGGCCATCCACACCCGGTTCGGGATGGTCACTTCGCGCAGGGTGAGGGGCTGGAAGAGCGTACTCACGACGGACTCCATTCGTCACGGGACCGTTGGTCGACTCGTACGATAGTCCTCGTACTACGAGGAAAGTCAAACTACGACGAGTCTCGTATAATCCTGACGGTCGACGTGATCCGCTACGAAGGGCAGCCGCCGTGACCGACACCGCCGCCACCGGCCGCGACCTGCCGCACCCGGAGCGGGACGACATCCGGCTGGAGAGCGTGCTGCACGCGCTCTCCGACCCGATGCGGCTACAGATCGTGCGGGAACTGGCGGCCAAGGAAGCGGAGTTGACCTGCTCGCAGTTCGACCTGCCGGTGACCAAGTCCACCACCACGCACCACTTCCGGGTGCTGCGGGAGAGCGGGGTCGTCCGGCAGGTGTACCGGGGCACCGCCAAGATGAACGCCCTGCGCCGGGACGACCTGGACGGCCTCTTCCCGGGACTGCTCAGCAGCCTTCTGTCCGCCGCCGACCGGCAGTCCCTCCGCCTCGGCGACGGAGCCTGAGCCCCGGCCCGCTTCCCCCGGGAGGCGGGTTACGCGGCCCCCGCCGCCCCGAGCAGCGCCGCCCAGTCGGACAGCTTGACCACGCTCCGCCCCAGCCGCGCTCCCAGCTCGGCCTCGGCCCGCTCGATCGCCAGCCACCCCGTCCAGGGCACGGGGTCGATCCCGGCCGCCCGGAGCGCCTCGACCGGATCCGGTCCCTCCGCCCGGCCCAGCGCGGAGGCGTCCGCGAGCAGGGAGGTCACCGTCTCCTTGGCGCAGGGCCGGTTGGTGCCGATGACCCCTGTCGGGCCGCGCTTGATCCACCCGGCGACGTACTCGCCGGGGGAGGGCGTGCCGTTCCGCAGGACGCGGCCCCCCTCGTGCGGGACCGTGCCGCCTGCCGGGTCGAACGGCAGCCCGTCCAGCGGCACGCCGCGATAGCCCACCGAGCGCAGCACCAACTGCGCGGGCACCTCCTCGTACCGGCCCGTGCCCGTCACGCCGCCCCGGCCGTCCGGCATCGTGCGTTCGAAGCGGACGGCGCCCACACCGCCGCCTGCCGCGAGCAGTTCCACCGGGCGCAGGAAGAACCGGAGCCGGATGCGCCGGACGGCCGTCGCGGCGGGCCGTGCGGCCCAGTCGCGCAGTACCTCCACATTGCGGCGCTGAACCGCCGGCAGGATGCCCGGGTCGACCGGATCGAGCGCCAGCTCGTCCTTCTCCACGGTCACCTCGGTGCCCGGGAGCCCGCCCAGCTCGCGCAGCTCCTTGGTGGTGAAACGGGCCTGTGCGGGCCCTCGCCGGCCCACCATGTGCACCTCGCGGAGCCCGCTCGCCGTCAGCGTGTCCAGGGCCGCCTGCGGGATGTCGGTCGGACGCAGCTCCGTGGTGCCCCGGACCAGCATCCGGGTGACGTCCACCGCGACGTTGCCGACCCCGATCACCACCGCCGACCGCACCCCGCGCAGGAAACCCGCGTCGGCCGCGTCCGGATGGGCGCTGTACCAGGACACGAACTCGGTCGCGGACCAGCTGCCCGGCAGGTCCTCGCCGGGAATGCCCAGCCGGCGGTCGGCGGCGGCGCCCACGCAGTACACCACCGCGTGGTAGAGCTGCCTCAGCCGCTCCACGGGCAGCCCGTCGGGACCGCCCACCCGGACCCCGCCGAGGAACCGCACGCGCTCGTGCTCCAGCACCGTCCGCAGACTGCTCTGAAGGGACTTGATCTTCTCGTGGTCGGGGGCGACACCGTAGCGGACCAGGCCGTAGGGGCAGGGCAGCCGGTCCAGGACGTCCACCTGGACGTCGGCGTCACGCTGGACCAGGTTCTGGGCGGTGTAGCACCCGCTCGGCCCGGAACCGACGACGGCGACACGCAGCACAGCGGTACTCCTCGCCCGAAGGAGGGTGTGCGGACAGTTCCAGCATGGCACCGCCCGGCGCGGGACGGCAGGGGCCGGCGGGGTGACACGGACGCGAGCGGACGGAAGGAGCCGGTCTCCTCACGCGGCCCGAAAGGGCACACCGGGCCCTGTCAGGGGCTGCTCGGACGTTCCTCCGTGGCGAAGAAACGGGACAGGTCCCGCTGCTGCGCCGCCGTGCCCGGGTCACGCTCCGGGGGCACCCCCAGTTCCCAGTCGAGCCCGTAACGCCGGAACAGCTCGCCCCGCAGCGCCGGAACCGGCATCGGGACCCCAGGCACGAGCGCCGCGTACACCGCGCCCATCAGCAGGGCCCGCAGCATCGGGTAGCCGGCGGCGACGTCCTGCGAGCCGTACCGGGCGACGGTGTCGCTGAGCAGCTCCGACAGCCGGCGCTGCTCCGGGCACTGCACGAAGCCCTCGGCCTGGAGCAGGCCGGCCATGTGCTGGCGCATCAGCACCGGCCGGTCCCGGGCCAGGCCCAGGATGGCGTCGATGGCCCGGGCCAGCCGCTCCCGGCCGTCCTCGGTGCGCGGCTCCCGCTCCAGGGCCTCCTCCAGGCTGCGGTGCATCAGCCGGTGCACGGCGGACTGCACCAACTGCCGCTTGCCGGGGAAGTAGTACGACACCAGTCCGCGCGCCGAACCGGCCCGGTCCGCGATGTCGCCCAGCGTCGTGGCCTCGAACCCGTGCTCGCCGACCAGTTCGACGGCGGCCTGGAGCAGCCGTTCCCGGGAACGCCGCCGCAATTCTTCATTGACCGAGGCGCTGCGCGGGGACATCCTGTAACTCCTGCGTTGACTGGCTGCCAGCCAACTATACTCAACGCAGCGGGCATCCCTGCGAGTTGGGGCATGCCCAGGGCGGCTGTCCGTCTGGGGCGACGCGGGGGATCGTCTCAGACGGACGGCACGCCGCTTCTGCCCGAAGCCCTCGTCGGCGTCTGCGCTGCCCGGCCGAGGCCCTGCCGGGCCGGGCAGCGCACCGGCGACCCCGGTTGCCGCGAAGCCGGCAAGCCCCGTGTTCCGTCGTACGCGGGCACCGCCCGGAGTCCACGGGCCGCGCCGTGACGGCACCCTCCGGCCCACCGGGTGCTCAGCCCGCCAGGTCGAGCACCCGGAGCAGCGCGTCGGGGCGCTGGTCCACCGGAAGGTGGTCGACGAAGTGCACGCGGCAGCCCGGCGCCGCGGCGCCGCCGTCCGCCACCCTGTTGTCGCCGACCATCAGCACCTGCCGCGGATCGGTGCCGAGCGCCTCACAGGCGACCGAGAACAGCCGAGGGTCCGGCTTCTGCACCCCGTGCTCGTACGACAGCACGTACGCGTCGACATACGCGTCGAGTCCGTGCTCGCGGAACACCGGCCGCGGGTCCCAGCCGATGTTGCTGACCACACCGACCCCGGTCCCGCGGGCCCGCAGGGCACGCAGCACCTCCGCGGCATCGGGATACGGGGACCAGGCGGCGGGGGACATGTGCCGCTCGTACAGGGCGTCGCGCAGTCCCGGACAGGGCAGCGGCACCCGACGGGACAGGCCCGTGTAGGCGGCCCGGTGCAGCTCGGCGCTCTCGTCGCGCGCCGCCCAGACGTCCGCGAGGTCCGCCGGCACCTCCACCGGCGCCGCACCGCCCGGCAGCGCGCCGGCCGCCTCCAGCGCCCGTGCGGTCCTGGTGAGTTCCGGGCCGGGCAGAACGCGGCCGGACTCGGCCAGTACCGCCCGCAGCCAGGACTCGGCGGACTCGACGCGGAACAGCGTCCCGGAGAAGTCGAACAACACGGCAGTCACGCCCGGGTTCCTACCCACGGCGGTCCGCCGGCACCCCCGCCCGGCCGGTCCACGGCGCCTCGTACACCGCCACCGCCGCCGCCACCAGCAGCGCCCCCAGCAGCCAGCCGCCCAGCACGTCCGAGGGCCAGTGCACGCCCAGCCAGATCCGGGTCACGCCCACGCCCGCCACCGAGACCAGCGCCGCCGCCACGGCCGTACGCCACAGGGCGCGGCCCGGGGTGTGGCGGTGCAGCAGCCACAGCAGCAGGCCGCAGACCACGGTGGCGGTCAGGGCGTGACCGGACGGGAAGGCCGCGTAGCGCGCGGAGTCGACGGGATCCGGCCAGACCGGGCGGGGCCGGCCGACGGCGGCCTTCACCGACTGCTGCACCACCGCGGCCACGGCGCAGGTGGCCGCCAGCCACACAGCCGTCCGCCAGGCCGCGCGCCGCCACACCAGCCACACCGCCACCGCCGCGCACACCAGACGCATGGTCAGCGGATCCCACACCCAGTCCGTCAGCACCCGGAAGACGTGTGTGACCCCGGGGCCGGTGACCGCCCGGCGATGAGCGGTGCGGGAGATGTCGCCGTCCACGGTGAGCAGGGGATGCCAGCGAACGGCGACGAGGACCAGCAGCACAAGGGAGCAGACGCCGAGGACGGCGGCCACGCGGACGGCCGTGCGCAGCGTCGCCGGCGGGCGGGAGGAGGGTGGGGGTGGGGGACCGGTGGGGGGTTGGCGCATGCCACGATCTTGGTCGACGGGAGGGCCGTGGCCAAGCCGTCCTGGTGACGGGGCGGGGTGGGGCGTGGCCGAGCCGGTCTGGTGGGTGGGGCGGTGCCTCGGGCCGGTCTGCTCCACGGGGTGGGCAGCGCCGAGTCGGCCCGCTGCAGGCGGTGGGCCGTGCCGGTGGGGCCGGACCGGTGCGGTGTCGCCCGCCGCCGACCCCGTCTCCCCGGCCCCCGCGAGCCCCGTCTCCCCGGCCGGCGACAGCCGTACCCGCCCGAGCGCCTCACATCGCCAGCAGCATCGCCACCATGCCGATGCCCATGGACAGCCGGCAGGCCCGGGCCAGTTCCGGGCGGTCGCCCCAGCGGGCCGGGCCGGCCGCGCCCGCCGTGCCGGTGGCGGGCACCAGCCGTGCGCCGGCGAGCAGCACATAGCCCGTGAAGTACAGCAGGAGCGCGCCGGTCACCAGCGGCACACCGCTGCCGCCGTGCGCGTGGTGGGCGGCCGGCGGGGGCCCGGCCATCGCCACCGCCATGTAGACCATCGCCGAACTCCCCACCACGTGGTGCAGATGGCGTGGCCCGCCGCGCGCGGTCCACAGCGCGTGCAGCGCCGCCGCGCCGAACACGGCCGCGTACACCGGCCAGGCCCACCTCGGTGGCGTGAACGCCGCCGCCGGTACGGCCATCACGGCCATGCCGAAGCCCATCAGCGCCTCGCCGCCGGCGGCCCGGCGCTGCTCCTCGACACCGCTGCGCAGCCGCAGCAGGCAGTAGGCCCCGGTCGCCCCGCAGAGCGCGACCAGCAGCCAGGCTGTCGACACCGGTCCGTGCACGTGCACCTCCCCGCTCGACGGTCGGTCGAGGGTGCGATGCCCAGGGTGGACGGAGCGCACGCGAGCGCAGGGGTGTACACGGGGAGCATGCGGGGGTGCACGGTCGGTGAGTGCGGGTGCGATCCGCTGTTTCGCATGTGTTTTACCGGTAAAACACATGCTAAATTGATGATATGAGCAGCGCGACCCCCCACCGTCTTCCCCTCGCCGGAGTGCTCCGCCTCGGGCGGCCCTCCGACATCTGGTTCAAGCCCGCGCTGAGCGTGGCCGTCGCGCTCGCCCCGCCCAATCTGATCCTGCTGGCGCTCGGCCGCCTCGACCTCGCGATGTACACGATGGCCGGATCGCTCTGCGCGCTCTACGGCCACAACCGCCCCTACGCCGCCCGGGCCCGCCTCCTGGCCTGGGTGGTGCTCGGCATGGTCGGCGGCCTGGCCGTCGCCCTGCTCGCCGCGGCCTTCACGCCGCACGCCGTCGTCCTGGTCGCCGTCGGTGCCGTCCTCGCGGCGGTGCAGAAGGCCGTCTGCGACGCCACCCGCGTCGGGCCGCCCGGCAACGTGGTCCTGACCTTCATCAGCTCCGCCTCGCTGTTCGCCCCGCAGACCCCCGGCCGGCTCCCCGGACACCTCGGGCTGGCCCTGGCCGCGGGCGCCTGGGCCTGGCTCGTCGGCATGGCGCCCGGACTGTTGCGCCCGTACGGCCCCGAGCGCCGCGCCACCGCGCAGGCCCTGCGTGCCGCCGCCGCGTACGCGGACACCCGCGGCACCGGCGAGGGGCACGCCCGGGCCCGCGCCGCAGGCGCCGCCGCCATCCACGCCGGCCGGCAGTCGCTGCTCGCCGCCGGCGCCCGCCCCGACCGCACCCGCCGCGCCCTCGAACAGCTCCTCGTCCGCGCCGAGGTCGCCCTAGCCGCACCCGCCGACACCGACCCCGCCCGGCTGCGCGCCTGGGCCCGCGACCTGCGCGGCACCGGCCGCGTCCCCCGCGTCGCGGCACCGCGCGAGCACACCGACGAGCTGCTCGGCGTGGCCGTCGAACAGGCATCCCCGCGCCCGCCGCTCCGGCACCGCCTCGCTCCGCTGGCGCCGCTCGCCGCCCGCACCGCGACCGGCTGCGCCCTCGCCGGATACGCCTCCCTCGCCCTCGGCGTCGGCCGCCCGTACTGGGCGCTGGTCACCGCGGCCTCCCTGTACCAGGCCAACGTCACCCTCACCTGGAGCCGGGGCGTCCAGCGCGTCGTCGGCAACCTCGTCGGCGTCCTCGTCTTCGCCGCCCTCGCCCCGCTCGCCCATCTCCACCCGGCCGCCCTGGTGCTGTGCGCCCTCGCGCTGAACTGCGCCGCGGAGGCGCTGATCGGCCGTAATTACTGGCTGGGCACCGTCTGTGTCACCCCGATGGCCCTGCTCGTCACCGAGTTCGCCCACGTCCAGGACTCCACCGAGCTGATCACCGAGCGGGTCGCGGACACCCTCGTGGGCGCGCTGGCCGGTTTCGTCGCCGCCGTCGTCGTCACCAACCGGCGCGCCGGCGACCGCCTGGAACAGGCGCTGACCACGGCGGAACGCGCCCGCGAGAACACCGCCCGGCTGCTCGCCGGACCGCAGCCGGCGCCGCACGCCCTGGAGTCCGCCCGCCGCGTCCTGGCCGCAGCGCTGGTCGACCTGCGCGCCACGGCCGACGCCGCGGCCGGCGAGTGGTGGCAGCGGGCCCTGCCCGAGGACCGGGTCGTGCTCACCGAGCAGTCCGGACACCGTACGCTCGCGGCGACGGTACGGCGTCAGGGGCTCGTACCGCGGCACCGGGACCTGGACCTGGGCAGGCCGACGGAGGACATACGGCCATGACGGCGACGAACGGCGCGGCGACGCCCGCGAGCGACGGGACCGGGGTCCGGGCGGGGGCCGGGCCGGCGCAGAGCGACACCGTCGCCGCCGTCGTCCGCCAGTGGCGGGCCGTCCACCCCGAGCTGGACACCGGACCCATGGAGGTCATCGGCCGGATCAACCGCTGCGCCGCCCTGCTCCAGCAGGCCGAGGACGCGCCGCTGCGCCGGGCCGGCCTGAGCCGTCCCGAGTTCGACCTGCTGGGTGCGCTGCGGCGCACCGGGCACGAGCTGACCCCGGGGGAGCTGGCACGGGAGACCTTCTCCTCCGGAGCCGCCGTCACCAAGCGGCTCAAGCAGCTGACCCAGCGCGGCCTGGTGGAACGGCGCGGTGACACCCGGGACCGCCGCGTCGCCCACGTCCGCCTCACCGACGCCGGCCGTGACCTGGTGGACGGCATCCTCCCCGAGCAGCTCGCCTACGAGACGGCCGTCCTGTCCGTCCTCGACCCCGAGGGTCAGCACGGACTCGCCGGTCTCCTCGCCGAGCTGCTCGGCCGCCTCGAGGGCCGGATGAACGCGCTGCGCACGTAGCCGGCCACCGGGGCGCGGTGGCCGGGCGGGTGCTGCCGCCCCGGATCCCGGCGCCGGCCGGCCGCCGGCCCCCGAAGGGCCCCCGCCCCCACCGCTTCCGTCCACCGACCGTTTCCCCCGAGGGCCGCAGGCGGCTCAGATCCCCGGCCGGTACCGCAGCGGATGGTCGGGCGGGATCTCCACCAGGACTATCGGGGTGCCGTCCGGGTCGGTGATCCACATCTCGACCAGGCCCCACGGTTCCCGCACCGGTGGCCGTACGATCTCCACGCCCCGCGCCCGCAGCTCCTCGCACGCGGCCGTCACGTCCTGAACCTGCAGCCACAGCCGTACCGCGGGCGACGGCGGGGCATCGGAGCGGCCGGACAGCTCGAGGAAGCCGCCGCCGAGGAAGTAGACCGTCCCGCGCTCGGGACCGGTACCGAACTCCCGGTAGACGGACAGCCCCAGCTGTTCGCCGTAGAAGCGGCGCGAGCGTTCGGGGTCGGTGGGCCGGAGAAGTGTCCGGCTGCTGAGTACATGCACCATGCACGGGAGGCTAGTGGCAGGGTTACCCTCATGCCTGGCTCAGCCACGCCCGAGATCGGAGACCGCCGCCCATGGACACCCCCGCCACCGCACTCACCTTCCGTGACGCCACCGATGCCGATGTCGACGCCCTGGTCGCGCTGATCCAGTCGGCGTACCGAGGAGACGGCGGCCAGGCCGGATGGACCACCGAGGCGGACATCCTGGGCGGACAGCGGACCGACCCCGAGGGCGTGCTGGAGGTGATCAAGGCGCCGGGGAGCCGGCTGCTGGCCGTCGAGCAGGACGGCCGCGTCGTCGCCTGCTGCCAGCTCGAACACCGCGGCGACCACGCCTACTTCGGCATGTTCGCGGTCAACCCCGCCCAACAGGGCTCGGGTCTGGGCAGGACCGTCATGGCGGAGGCCGAGCGCCTGGCCCGCGAGACCTGGGCCGTCACCGAGATGCGGATGACGGTGATCTCCGTCCGGACCGAGCTGATCGCCTGGTACGAGCGCCGTGGCTACCGCCGTACGGGACTGACCGAGCCGTTCCCGTACGGCGACGTACGCCACGGCATCCCGCAGCGCGACGACCTGGAGTTCGAGGTGCTGGTCAAGCCGCTGGTGTGAGGCCCCCGCGGGAAGGCCGCCGCCGGATCACGCCGTGAAGCGGCCCGTGCGCTTGATGTCCGGGTAGTCGGTGGTCGCGCCGTCCAGCTCCAGGGCGCGGACCAGCCGCAGCTGGGGCTGGGAGTTGACCACCCAGCCGATGATCCGCAGCCCGGACGCGCGCGCGTGTTCGACGGTCTCCAGAGTGAGCCGCCGGATGTTCAGGCACACGGTCGTGGCACCGACGGCGACGGCACGGTCCACCACGTCGGGGCCGTAGCGGCTCGCGACCAGCGCGGTCCGCACCCCGGGCACCAGCCGTGCGATCTCGGCGACGGCCTCGTCGTGGAACGAGGACACCTCCACCCGCGCGGTCAGATCCCGCGCACGCATCACCTCGGCCAGCGCCCGGGCCGCCGCCACATCCTTGATCTCGGCCTGCAACGGTGTGTGCACCGCGTCCAGGACCTCCTCGAACACGGGCACGCGCTCCCCGCGGCCCGCGTCGAGGGCGCGCAGTTCCGGAAGGGTCTTGTCGGCGATCGGCCCGGAGCCGTCCGTCGTACGGTCCACGTCCGCGTCGTGCATGACGACCAGAGCGCCGTCCTTGCTGAGGTGCAGATCGAGTTCGATCAGGTCGAGGCCGGCCTGCTGCGCGGCGACGAAGGAACGGAGGGTGTTCTCGGGCTCGACGCCCATGACCCCGCGGTGACCGATGGTAAGGAAGTTCAAGGTTCAACTCGCTTCCGTCGACGGCGGCTCGGCGACGCGCGGACCGGCGGCCCCCGTACGGACGTCGTCGTCCACGCGGCAGGCTCGCAGCCTAACGGCCGGGCCGCGCGATGAACCCGCATGTGCGCGGGGCGCGCGAGCGCCGGTGGCGCACCGCCCGGCCGACAGCCGCCTGGGTATCACCCTTTCGTGGGCGAGCCCCGGCTCTCGTCGACCCGCCGACCGGTCGGGTCGTGGCGATGCCGGGAGCGTGATCCCTCGACGGAAGTGAGCGCCGTCACGGTTTGTGGCAGGAAAAATGTCGGTCGCCACGGGGTCGGACGGAATAATTTCCCGGTCAAGCACTTGATGAGAGAAACCGGCTATGCATACGGTGTCCTCACGCGAGGTTCTCCTGTGGAGGATGGGACATGACGGAAATTCTTGTGCAGGCCGGTGCGGAGGAGCGGGTTCCTTCGCTGACCAGGGTGGTTGAGCACCCGGCCTGGCCCGTGCTCAAGAATGCCGTGGAGCAGATCCGGCCATGGCAGTCGAAGGACGGATCCATCGACTTCGGTGCCGAGGGCGCCCCGCGGCGGGACGATGCCGTGGCGGCCGTCGAGCGTGTCGTCGGCGCGGTCGAGCAGCTCTCCCCGCTGGTCCCGCACGACGCCGCCTACCACCGGGCCCTCGTGAAGGACCTGCGCCGCTGGGTCGAGGGCGGCTTCGAGGTGCCGGACTTCCTGGACTCCCTGCTGGCCTTCAACCCCGCCGCGAACCGCGCGGACGGCCTCCAGCACCTGGTCGTCTTCCCGATGTACACGCAGAACGGCAACCCGGACCGCAACCTTGAGGCGGTCGTGCTGCGCATGGTCTGGCCCGAGTGGCTGGCCGAGCTGGAGCGCACCCGCTACGACAACCCGCTCTTCTGCGGCATCTCGTTCGAGGACTTCACGGCGGGGTACGACACCAACTCCGCCGTGCTCTTCCCGGAGACCATCGCCGTCCGTGAGGCGCCGGAACGTTTCTCCTGGGGTGGCATCTTCTGCGACCGCGAGGCCGCCCGCTTCCGCCGGGTCACCGAGGCCGCCGTCGACATCCTCGGCCTCGACCTGCCCGAGGACATCGCGGCGATGGTCCACGACCAGAAGCGCTGTGAGGAGGCCTTCGTCCTGTGGGACATGGTCCACGACCGCACCCACAGCCACGGCGACCTGCCGTTCGACCCGTTCATGATCAAGCAGCGCCAGCCGTTCTGGATGTACGGCCTGGAGGAGCTGCGCTGCGACCTCACCGCCTTCAAGGAGGCCGTGAAGCTCCAGGCGGACGGCGTCCCGCAGGCCCGTGACGTGCAGTACGCGGTGCTCTTCGACCGCATGTTCCGCTTCCCGGTCACCGGCGACCGCGTCCGCAACTACGACGGCCTCGGTGGTCAGCTGCTCTTCGCCTACCTGCACAAGCACGACGTCGTCCGCTGGACCGACAACCGGCTCTCCATCGACTGGGAGCGCGCCCCGCAGGTCACCAACCAGCTCTGCGCCGACATCGAGAAGCTCTACAAGGACGGCATCGACCGCCCGAAGCTGGTGCACTGGTTCGCCGGCTACGAGCTGGTCTCCACCTACCTCGCCCCGCACCCCGGCTCCCGGTGGGCCAAGGGCCCGGACGCCCTGGACCTGACACTGCCGCCGCGCAAGCTCGTGGACGACGTGCTTCCGGACGAGTTTCCGCTGAGCATGTTCTATGAGGCGCTGTCCAAGAAGCTGAAGAATGTGATCGCCTCCACCCGGGGCATCACGGCGGACGGCGCCGAGCGGTTCGCCGCGTGAGCGACCGCGTCCAGCACACTGCTTCAGAGGGGAAGACCATGGGGAACGGGGCGAACGGGACACTCAGCGGCGCGGTGATCGCGGTGGCCGGCGCGGGCGGACCCGCGGGGCGCGCGGCGCTGCTGCGGCTGGCCGAGGCCGGGGCGACCGTCATCGGCGCGGACAACGACCCGGAGCGGCTGTCCGAGGCGGTGGACGCGGCCCGGTACGCCGCCGGCGGCGCCACCGTCACCGGCGACACGGTGGATCTGCTCGACCTCCAGTCCACCCACGACTGGGCCACCCACATCGAGAAGGACTTCGGCCGGGTCGACGGGCTCGTGCACCTGGTCGGCGGCTGGAGGGGCAGCGAGACCTTCACGAAGACCAGCCTCGACGACTGGGACTTCCTGGAGATGCTGCTGATCCGCACCGTGCAGCACACCTCCCTCGCCTTCCACGAGGCGTTGCAGCGCAGCGACCGCGGCCGGTACGTCCTGATCAGCGCCGCCGGCGCGAGCAGGCCGACCGCGGGCAACGCCGCCTACTCCGCGGCCAAGGCCGCCGCCGAGGCGTGGACGCTGGCCATGAGCGACTACTTCCGCAAGGCGGGGGGCGCCGAGGGGCCGACGTCCGCGGCTACGATCCTGGTGGTGAAGGCGCTGGTGCACGACGCGATGCGCGCCGAACGCCCCAACGCGAAGTTCGCGGGCTTCACGGACGTCAAGGACCTGGCCGAGGCCATCGAGGGCGTCTGGAGCAAGTCCGCCGCCGAAGTGAACGGAAACCGCCTGTGGCTGACCGAGAAGCCGTGAACCCTCCCAGGACCGACGCGCGTCGCCATCACGACCCGGAGGTCCGCGGTTTCGCCAGTGACAACTACGCGGGGGCCCACCCCGAGGTGATGGCCGCCCTGGCCCTGGCCAACCACGGCCACCAGGTGGCGTACGGCGAGGACGACTACACCCACAACCTCCAGCGGATCATCCGCAGCCACTTCGGGGCGACCGCGGAGGCCTTCCCGGTCTTCAACGGCACCGGCGCGAACGTGGTCGCGCTCCAGGCGGTCACCGACCGCTGGGGCGCGGTGATCTGCGCCGAGAGCGCGCACATCAACGTCGACGAGGGTGGTGCCCCCGAGCGCATGGGCGGCCTGAAGCTGCTCACCGTGCCCACGCCCGACGGCAAGCTCACGCCCGAGCTGATCGACCGGCAGGCCTGGGGCTGGGAGGACGAGCACCGCGCGATGCCGCAGGTCGTGTCGATCACCCAGAGCACGGAGCTGGGTACGCTCTACACGCCCGAGGAGATTCGCGCCATCTGCGAGCACGCCCACGCGCACGGCATGAAGGTGCACCTGGACGGCTCCCGGATAGCCAACGCCGCCGCCTCCTTGGACGTGCCCATGCGGACGTTCACCAACGCGGTCGGCGTCGACATCCTCTCCCTGGGCGGCACGAAGAACGGCGCGCTGTTCGGCGAGGCCGTCGTGGTGCTCAACCAGGACGCGGTGCGGCAGATGAAGCACCTGCGCAAGATGTCCATGCAGCTGGCCTCCAAGATGCGCTTCGTGTCCGTGCAGCTGGAGGCGCTGCTGGCCAGGGACCTGTGGCTGCGCAACGCCCGGCACGCCAACGAGATGGCCCAGCGGCTCGCCGAGGGCGTACGCGCGGTCCACGGCGTGGAGATCCTCCACCCGGTGCAGGCCAACGGCGTCTTCGCCCGGCTGCCGAACGATGTGAGCGAGCGGCTCCAGAAGCGGTTCCGGTTCTACTTCTGGGACGAGGCCACCGGGGTGGTCCGCTGGATGTGCTCGTTCGACACCACGGAGGAGGACGTCGACATGTTCCTGGCGGCGCTCAAGGAGGAAATGGCGCGCTGACCCCCCAGAATGCATAGATATGCGGTCGCCCGATAAGTCATTGACGTACGGGTGATCGCATTTCTATGCTCTGCGGACATGGAGCTGATCCAGCACGCCGCCGACCTGTCCGCCTATCTGGCGGCCGACGAGGTCATCGACCACCATCACCCGGTCGTCCGGGAGACGGCCGCCCGGCTGGCCCGAGGAGCAGCCGACTCGTATGACTATGCGCGCGCCGCCTACACGTTCGTCCGAGACGCCATTGCGCACTCCCAGGACTCCGGCGACCTCCGCGTCACCTGGCGCGCCTCCGACGTGCTGACCCTGCGAACCGGCATCTGCCACGCCAAGTCCCACGCCCTGGCCGCCCTGCTGCGGGCCGAGGACATCCCCACCGCGCTGTGCTACCAGCGGCTCCTGCACGACGACGGGGGCGGCCATGTCGTGCACGGTCTGGTCGCCGTCCGTTTCCACGGCGCCTGGCACCGGCAGGATCCGCGCGGCAACAAGCCCGGCGTCCACGCCCGGTTCTCGCTGGAAGGTGAGCGGCTGGCCTGGATCCCGGACCCTGCGTCCAATGAGATGGACTATCCGGTCCTGTACGCTGAACCTCACCCGGCCGTTCTCGCCGCACTGCGGGCCGCTCCCGACCGGCCGCACCTGTGGAAGACGCTCCCCAGCGCCCTGTGAGGCGAGGCAGATGACCTCCACGCTCACCGTGTCCGACGACGTCCGTGACCTCGCGCCGGGCTTCACCCATGTCGCGATCGAGGCGCACGACCTGGTCAACGGGCCCAGCACAGAGGCCGGCTCAGCGCTGCTGGACGATGCGGCCCGCCGCCTCGCCGCCCGCCTGGCCGGCCGCGCGCCGCACGAGGACCCGCACATGGCGGCCTGGCGCGCGGCGTACACCGCCTTCGGCGCCGAGCCCTCGCGCACCCGCAACTCCGCCGAGGCACTGGCCAAGCGGGCCCTGTCCGACGCCGGCCTGCCCCGGATCAACCTGCTCGTCGACCTCTACAACGCCATCAGCGTCGCCCACCTGATCCCCGTCGGCGGCGAGGACGCCGACCGCGTCCGGGGCGGAATGCGCCTGGTACGGGCCACGGGGGAGGAGGACTTCGTGACGGTCGCGGGCGGCGCGGAGGCCGTCGACCGCCCCGAGCCCGGCGAGGTGGTGTGGCGCGACGACGCCGGCGTCACCTGCCGCCGCTGGAACTGGCGCCAGGGCCCGCGCACCCGCCTCACCGAGCGGACGGTCTCCGCCGTCTTCCTGCTGGAGACCCTCGCCCCGGTGCCCGTCCCCGAGGCCGAGGCGGCGGCCGCGGAACTCGCCGAACTACTGGCGAGGTTCAGCCCCGGGGCACGCCTCGAGGTGCACGTGCCGGTGTCGTCCGGCACCGGCGTCTGAACCCGACGGTCAGCGCCGCGCTCGACCGTACGGGCTCAGTGGGCCTCTGCCGCGCGCAGCTGATCCGCCGTGGGCGCCGTGCCGCCGAGGTGGGCCGGCAGCCACCAGGAGTCCTCCGCGCCCCTGGGGCGCGTGGGGTAGGCCCGCTGGGCCGCCTCCAGCAGTTCCTGGACGCGCTCGCGCAGGCGACGGGTGATGGCGCCCGCGTACTGGTCGCGCGGGGCGTCGACCGGCTCGCCGACCCGGATGGTGACGGGCGTGTGACTGCGCCCGAAGTTGCGGGGCTGGCCCTTCGTCCAGAGCCGCTGGGTGCCCCACACCGCCATCGGGACCAGCGGAACGCCCGCCTCCTGGGCCAGGCGCGCCGCGCCGGACTTGAAGCTCTTCAGGGTGAACGACTCCGAGATCGTGGCCTCCGGGAACACCCCGATGACCTCGCCGGAGCGCAGCGATTCCAGCGCGTGGGCGTAGGCGTCCTCGCCCTGCCGGCGGTCCACGGGGATGTGCTTCATGCCCCGCATCAGCGGACCGGAGACCTTGTGCCGGAAGACGGACTCCTTCGCCATGAAGCGCACCAGGCGCTTCTGCGGCAGAGCGGCCAGACCGTTGAAGATGAAGTCCAGGTAGCTGATGTGATTGCTCACCAGCACGGCGCCGCCCGAGCGCGGGATGTTTTCCGATCCCTTGCAGTCGATCTTCAGATCCCAGGCCTTGAACAGCGTCTTGGCGAGACCGATGACGGGGCGGTAGACCAGCTCTGCCATGGGCGGGGTGGACCCTTCCTGCTCTGCTCGGGAAAGGGGGCTCCCGGCGGGAGGTTACGCGACCGTAGGTTAACGGCGTCTCGCAGATCGTGCCCCAAGAACGGACGGGTAGCCAGTCCTGGTGCCCCGCGGCGGCGAGATCCTCGTCACGTCGGCCCACATCCCGCCCGTGGACCTTATGTCCTGCTTACTCCACCCGTACCGTGGCCCTCCCGGAAAGCAGGAACAACTCGCACCCCAGGCCTGTCCGAACGCCGCGCTCGAGAGGGCGGCGGTGCAGGCCGCCCGGTCGCGGCCGGGCCGAGCCACTGCGGTCCGAGGTGAACCCGGCCGGCCCCGATCCCCACGAAGCCTCACCGCCAGGGCGAGCCGCGAATGGGGGTGAATCAAGCACTCCGCAGGAGAACACTGCCGGCGGCGGGAATGTGCCGTGGTCCCGTGAACGCTTGTGCCGAAGACGACCGCACTGATGGTGTGCCTGGCGGTGCTCGCGGCGGCGAGTGTCCAGGAGTGCTGCGCGAGCAGCGGAACGGGAGGGTACGGGTGCGCGGGCAGGACGACGGCAAGCGGCTGGCAGCGGCCGAACTGGGCGGTGAACCGGGGGAGCGGGCCACGCTGGTGCAGTTCTCCAGCGCCTTCTGCGCACCCTGCCGGGCCACCCGGCGCGTGCTCGGCGAGGTCGCCGCGATGGTCCCGGGCGTGACCCACGTCGAGATCGACGCGGAGGCCCGGCTGGACCTCGTACGCGCACTGGGGATCGTCAGCACGCCCACGGTCCTGGTCCTGGACTCCGAGGGCCGGGTGGTGCGGCGCGCCACCGGACAGCCCCGCAAGGCCGACGTCATCGCGGCTCTGGGGGAGGCGGTGTGAGGGGGGCGGAGGGTACCGGGCGGCGGCTTTCGGATGCCGGAACCGACTTGACTGTCCGCGCCACCTCTCGTCAGCCTGTCCGTATGCCGACCGAACTCCTTCTCCACGGGCGGGTCCACGTGGACCTCGCCCGCACCGCGAGCGCGCGCTGTCCGGGCTGTTGAGCAGCCACGGCCCGTTACCCACCCTCGCAGAAGGACAACTCCATGACGGCCACGCCCGGCCTCGGCACTCCTCGGCTCGCCTCCCCCGATCTGCTGCGCTCCACGTTCCGCCGGCATGCCGCCGGGGTCGCGGTGATCACCGCGCGCGGTGTCACCGGCCCGGTCGGCTTCACCGCCACCTCCCTGACCTCCGTCTCCGCCGAGCCGCCGCTGGTCTCCTTCGGTATCAGCGCGGGTGCCTCCAGCTGGCCCGCGATGGCCGAGGCGGACCATGTCGGCGTGCACATACTCGGCGAGCACCAGAGCGAGCTGGCCGCCACCTTCGCCCGTAGCGGCGCCGACCGCTTCGGCGCGCCGACCGCGTGGCGGGACGGCCCGGAAGGCGTACCGGTGCTGGACGACGTGCTGGCCTGGCTGGTGTGCCGGGTCGTCGGACGCGTTCCGGCGGGTGACCACCGGATCGTGCTCGCGGAGGTCGTCCTCGGCGACCCCTCGGGCTCCGGCCGCCCCCTCCTCTACCACCAGGGCCGCTTCAGCGGTCTGCGGGATTAGTCACGGGGCCCTCTCCTGCGCGGCCGTCGAGTTCCGGTTACGCTGCGTTGCGAAGGTCACAGTTCAAAGCGCTTGCTTAGCGGGCAGGAACTGGGTGTACTGACGAGTAATATTTCGGTCGGAGCGCGCGGACGCCCCGACCGGGATCGGCCGCTCCGGGCGCCTATGCTGCCTGCAAGAGGCAGCCCGGAAATAGACGATGCAGTAGGAGAGCCGGCGTGAGCTTGAGGATCGTTGTCACTGTGAAGTACGTGCCCGACGCCACTGGCGACCGGCACTTCGCCGATGACCTGACCGTCGACCGCGACGACGTGGACGGTCTGCTCTCCGAGCTGGACGAATACGCCGTGGAGCAGGCCCTGCAGATCGCCGAGAACGCGGACGACGCCGAGGTCACCGTCCTGACGGTCGGCCCCGAGGACGCCAAGGACGCGCTGCGCAAGGCCCTCTCCATGGGTGCCGACAAGGCCATCCACGTCGAGGACGACGACCTGCACGGCACCGACGTCATCGGCACCTCCCTGGTCCTGGCCAAGGCCATCGAGAAGGCCGGCTACGACCTGGTCGTCTCCGGCATGGCCTCCACCGACGGCACCATGGGCGTCGTTCCCGCGCTGGTCGCCGAGCGCCTGGGCGTCCCGCAGGTCACCCTGCTCTCCGAGGTCTCCGTCGAGGACGGCACCGTCAAGGGCCGCCGTGACGGCGACGCCGCCTCCGAGCAGCTTCAGGCGCAGCTCCCGGCGGTCGTCTCCGTGACCGACCAGTCCGGCGAGGCCCGCTACCCGTCCTTCAAGGGCATCATGGCGGCGAAGAAGAAGCCGGTGGAGTCCTGGGACCTGTCCGACCTGGACATCGAGGCCGAGGAGGTCGGTCTCGACGGCGCTTTCACCAAGGTCGAGACCGCGACCGAGCGTCCGGCCCGCACGGCCGGCACGATCGTCAAGGACGAGGGCGAGGGCGGCAGGCAGCTCGCCGAGTTCCTCGCGAGCCAGAAGTTCATCTAAGGGCTCGCCCCCGCCGACCGCCCCTCAACTTCGTTACGCAGGAGAGCAATCCCATGGCTGAAGTCCTCGTCTACGTCGATCACGTGGACGGTGCCGTCCGCAAGCCCACCCTGGAGCTGCTGACGCTGGCCCGCCGCATCGGCGAGCCCGTCGCCGTCGCGCTCGGCAACGGCGCCGCCGACACCGCCGCCACCCTCGCCGAGCACGGCGCCGTGAAGGTCCTCACCCACGACGCGCCGGAGTACGCCGACTACCTGGTCGTACCGAAGGTGGACGCCCTCCAGGCCGCCCACGAGGCCGTCTCCCCGGCCGCCGTGCTGGTCCCGTCCTCCGCCGAGGGCAAGGAGATCGCCGCCCGCCTGGCGCTGCGCATCGGCTCCGGCATCATCACCGACGCCGTCGACATCGAGGCCGGCGACGAGGGCCCGGTGGCCACCCAGTCGGTGTTCGCCGCGTCCTTCACCACCAAGTCCAAGGTCGTCAAGGGCACCCCGGTCATCACGGTCAAGCCGAACTCGGCCGCCGTCGAGGCCGCCCCGGCCGCCGGTGCGGTCGAGACCCTGTCCGTGACCTTCTCCGGTCAGGCCACCGGTACCAAGGTCACCGGCCGCACCCCGCGCGAGTCGACGGGCCGCCCGGAGCTGACCGAGGCCGCGATCGTGGTTTCCGGCGGCCGTGGCGTCAACGGTGCCGAGAACTTCTCGGTCATC
The DNA here is from genome assembly GCF_043080665.1 of Streptomyces sp. NPDC014991. Lineage (NCBI taxonomy): Bacteria > Bacillati > Actinomycetota > Actinomycetes > Kitasatosporales > Streptomycetaceae > Streptomyces > Streptomyces sp. NPDC014991. The sequence continues at coordinate 45,926 of NZ_JBIBVY010000021.1, read as the reverse complement.
GAGGCGCTCGCCGACTCCCTCGGCGCGGCCGTCGGTGCCTCGCGCGCCGCGGTGGACGCCGGCTGGTACCCGCACACCAACCAGGTCGGCCAGACCGGCAAGTCGGTCTCGCCGCAGCTCTACATCGCCAACGGCATCTCCGGCGCGATCCAGCACCGCGCCGGTATGCAGACCTCCAAGACGATCGTGGCGGTCAACAAGGACGCCGAGGCCCCGATCTTCGAGCTGGTCGACTTCGGCGTGGTCGGTGACCTCTTCGACGTCGTCCCGCAGCTGACCGAGGAGGTCAAGGCCCGCAAGGGCTGAGCCCCCTCCGCTGTACGAGGCCCCCGTGACCAGTGCGGTCACGGGGGCCTCGGCGCATCCTGGACACGGTGTTGACCAGCGGGAAGCACGCCGGATAACTTCATTCTACGGATTGTTGATTCCGGAAAGCGGAAAATCGGAGGGTGTGGGATGGGTCAGCAGGAGAAGGTGGCGACGAGCCTCGCGGGCGCCGTCAGCGAGGAGATCAGCGCCTCCCTCGCACCGGTCGACGCGGAGCTGGAACGCCGCTACCCCGGAGATCCCGGCACCCGGCAGCCCGTCCACACCGTCTACGTCCCCGGTGACGCCTTCACCGCCGGCACCCTGCGGGCCTGGGGCGACCAGGCACTGGCCCTCCTCGACGCCCACGCCCCCGACGCCGCCTCCCTCGCGGCCGTCCTCGGCCTCGCCGACGACCTCGCCGAGCCGGTGCACTCCCGCGTCCGCGCCAAGCTGGAGCGAGAACCCGTCGAGGACCTGCGTGTCGACTTCGAGGACGGCTACGGCCCCCGGCCCGACGCCGAGGAGGACACGACGGCGGCCCGCGCTGCCCGCCTGATCGCCGAGGCGTACCGCAACGGCACGGCCGCGCCGTACATGGGCATCCGCATGAAGTGCATGGAGGCCGCGGTACGCGACCGGGGCATCCGCACCCTCGACGTCTTCCTCACCGGCCTGATGGAGGCCGGCGGCCTGCCCGGCGGCCTGGTCCTCACCCTGCCGAAGGTGACGTACGCCGAGCAGGTCGGCGCGTTCGTCCGCCTCCTGGAGGCGTTCGAGAAGGCGCACGGTCTGGACGCCGGCCGCCTCGGCTTCGAGATCCAGATCGAGACCAGCCAGGCCGTCCTCGCCACCGACGGCACCGCCACGGTCGCCCGCATGATCCAGGCCGCCGAGGGCCGCGCCACCGGACTCCACTACGGCACCTTCGACTACAGCGCCTGCCTCGGCGTCTCCGCCGCACACCAGTCCGGCGACCACCCCGCCGCCGACCACGCCAAGGCCGTCATGCAGGTCGCCGCGGCCGGCACCGGCGTCCGCGTCTCCGACGGGTCGACCAACGTCCTGCCGGTCGGTCCGGCCGAGAAGGTCCACGACGCCTGGCGGCTGCACTACGGCCTCACCCGCCGCGCCCTCTCCCGCGCCTACTACCAGGGCTGGGACATGCACCCCGGCCACCTCCCCACCCGCTACGCGGCCGTCTTCGCGTTCTACCGCGAGGGCTTCGAACAGGCCGCGGCCCGCCTGGTCCGGTACGCCGACCGCGCCGACGGTGACGTCATGGACGAGCCCGCCACCGCCAAGGCCCTCAGCGGCTACCTGCTGCGCGGCCTGGACTGCGGCGCCCTGGACATCGCCGAGGTCGCCCGCCTCACCGGCCTGACCCGCGCCGACCTGGAGAGCTTCGCGACACCCCGGCGCGGCGACCTGACGGCCTCCACGCACTGAACGGGCCCACCACGGGCGCACCCGGCAGGGGCGCCGGAGACGACATACCGGTGCGGGGACGGGCCGGCGGACGGTCGCGCGGGACCCGGGCCAGGGCCGGCTCCGCCAAGGGGGCGGGCGGCCACAAGGGGTCGGGCCGTGCAGGGGGCGGCTCAGTCCGCGGGCGGCAGCTCGCCCGAGCCGCGCGTGACGAGCCGCGTCGGCAGCAGGATCCGTTCGGGTGCCAGGAGGGCGCCGTCCAGCTGGCGGAAGAGGCGGTCGGCGGCGGTACGGCCCAGCGCCGCCGCGTCCTGCGCGACGACCGTGACCCCCGGCTGAAGCAGGTCGGCCAGTTCGATGTCGTCGAAGCCGACGAGCGCGGTCCGGCGGGAGTGCTCCGCGAGGACCCGGATCACCGTCACCGTGACCCGGTTGTTGCCGGTGAAGACGGCGGTGACGGGGTCGGGCCCGGACAGCATCTCCTCGGCCGCCCGCCGCACCCGCTCCGGACTGGTCACCCCGAGGGACATCCAGCTTCCCTCGACCGGTATCCCCGCGTCCTCCATGGCGGCCCGGTAGCCGCGCAGGCGCTCGGCCGCGGTGTGGATGCGCGGCATGTCGCCGATGAACCCGATCCGGCGGTGACCGTGCGCGATGAGGTGGGCGACGCCGTCGCGGGCACCGCCATAGTTGTCGGACAGGACCACGTCGGCGTCGATCCGCCCCGCCGGGCGGTCCACGAACACGGTCGCCACCCCGGCCCTGATCTCCGGCTCCAGGTAGCGGTGGTCGTTCCCGGCCGGGATCACCACGAGACCGTCCACCCGGCGCGCGCACAGCGCCAGCGCCAGCTCCTGCTCCCGCTCCGGGTCCTCGGCGCTGGAGCCGTTGATCAGCAGGGCGCCGTGCGCGCGGGCGACCTCTTCCACGGCACGGCTGAGCGGGCCGTAGAACGGGTCCGCGAGGTCCTCCAGGACCAGGCCGATGCTCGCCGTGCGGCCCTTGCGCAGCACGCGGGCGCTGTCGTTGCGGCGGAAGCCGAGCGCCTCGATGGCCTCCTGCACCCGTCGCTCGGTGTCCGGGGTGACCCCCGGCTCACCGTTGACCACGCGGGAGACCGTCTTCAGCCCGACACCGGCGCGGGCCGCCACGTCCTTCATCGTCGGGCGGTTGCCGTACCGGGATCCGGGGAGGCGTTCTGCACGGCGGGTGGTCTCGGGCACGGGGCGCTGTCCTGTCTCTCGTCCGTCTCATCCACGGCGGTGGTGCGTGATCCGTGGTGCTGTATGAGGATGTGGCGTCGAGCATAGAGCCTGGACAACGTTGTCAGATGCGGGAGAGACTGTCCACCGCTGTCTCCGGCCTGCGTCCCCACCGCATGTCCGGCCTGCGACATTCTGCTTTCACGTTTTCAGCGGGGAGATCTGACTCTTGATGCACACCGACCTCGTGGCGGCCCTGGACATCGGCGGCACCAAGATCGCCGGCGCGCTGGTGGACGGCGACGGACGGATCCTGGCCCGGGCCCAGCGCGCCACGCCCGCCCAGCAGGACGGCGAAACGGTCATGGGGGCCGTGACCGGGGTGCTCGGCGACCTCGCCGGGTCACCCCTGTGGGGACGGGCCGTTTCGGTCGGCATCGGCAGCGCGGGCCCGGTGGACGCCTCCGCGGGCACCGTCAGTCCGGTGAACGTGCCGGGCTGGCGTGAGTTCCCGCTGGTCGAGCGGGTACGCGCGGCCACCGGCGGTCTGCCGGTCGAGCTGATCGGCGACGGTGTCGCCATCACGGCGGCCGAGCACTGGCAGGGCGCCGCACGCGGCCACGACAACGCGCTGTGCATGGTGGTGTCGACCGGGGTGGGCGGCGGACTGGTGCTGGGCGGCCGGCTGCACCCAGGCCCGACCGGCAACGCCGGGCACATCGGCCACATCAGCGTGGACCTCGATGGCGACCCCTGCCCGTGCGGCTCGCGCGGCTGCGTGGAGCGCATCGCCAGCGGACCCAACATCGCCCGCCGGGCCCTGGAGCAGGGCTGGCGGCCCGGCCCCGACGGCGACGCCTCGGCCGCCGCCGTGGCCGCCGCCGCCCGCGCGGGCGACCCGGTCGCCGTGGCCTCCTTCGAGCGGGCCGCGCAGGCGCTGGCGGCCGGCATCGCGGCCACCGCGACCCTGGTCGAGATCGACATCGCCGTGATCGGCGGGGGTGTCGGCAAGGCGGGCGACATCCTCTTCACTCCCCTGCGCAGGGCCCTGGCCGGCTACGCGGCCCTGTCCTTCGTACAGCGGCTCACCGTCGTACCGGCACAGACAGGCACCGACGCGGGCCTGGTCGGCGCCGCCGCGGCAGCCCTGACCGGCAGGACGGACACCACCACGGTGAGCCTGTAGCCGCCGCCGGCACGTCCGCCCGAACCGACGCCGCCGGCGACACGGGTGCCGAGGGGGTGGATCACGGGGATGCGGGTGCCGGGGGTGCGCCGTCCGGGGGCCGGTGCCGAAGGGCCGGGCACTCCGGATGCCGGTGTGTCGGCGGTGAGCGGCTGGGCAGGGATCGTGCCGATGCGGACGCCGGACGCCGGACGCCGCACGCCGTCGGACGACAGGCCCGGGACCTCCCGCAGCAGACGGCCGGCCGCGCCACGGGCGGTGCGCGGCGCCGCCGCCCACCACGACCTGCGCCTGGGGCCACCTGGGTCCGCCGCGCGTGGTACCGGCCCCGGCGCGTGGCCGGCCATCGCGCGGCCCTGCAGGCCCCGCCGGCCCGCCTCCTTCCCCGACCCGCCCCCTACGACCGTCGCACCGTTCCGCGTGACCCCCGGGCCGGTTCCGTAGTTGATCAGGGCATGAAGAAGCGCAGCATGCTGGCCCTCGCCACCCTCGCCACCGGATTCGTCGTGGCCGCCGTCACCCCGCCCCACGCGGCCGACGACGGTCCCCACCGTCACCTGAGCGTCTCGGACACCCCCGACACGGCAGGTCACCTCGTCAGCCAGTACGGTCCGGCCGTCGACGAGGAGGATCTCGGCCAGGAATAGGGCCGACGCACGTACGGAACGCGTGCCGGTGTCCCCGCCGCAGGGGGCACCGGCACGTTCCTGCGCGGGGACAGGCACCCTCACCGGGACGGGGTTTCCGTGGCAGGGTGGAGCGGGCAAGCCACAGGGGGCCAACAGCAGAGGGGGAGTCCGTGACCGTCGTCTGGATCAACGGCGCGTTCGGTGCGGGGAAGACCACCACCGCACGGGAGCTGATCGAACTGATCCCGCACAGCACGCTCTTCGACCCCGAGGTGATCGGCGGGGCGCTCACACACCTGCTGCCGCCCAAGCGCCTCGCCGAGGTCGGCGACTTCCAGGAACTGCCGGCCTGGCGCCGGCTGGTGGTGGACACCGCCGCCGCCATGCTCGCCGAGCTGGGCGGCACCCTGGTGGTGCCCATGACGCTGCTCCGGCAGGAGCACCGGGACGAGATCTTCGGTGGTCTCGCCGCCCGCAGGATCGCCGTGCACCATCTGCTCCTCGCCCCGGCGGAAACGATCCTGCGCGAGCGGATAGCCGGTCGGGAGACACCGCCCGGCCTCCCCGACGGCGAGCTGCGGACACGCCAGTGGTCCTACGACCACATCGGGCCCTACCGCGCCGCCCTCGCCTCCTGGCTCACCGCCGACGCCCATCTCGTGGACACCAGCGCCCTCACCCCGTACGACACCGCCGTCCGTATCGCGGACGCCGTCGGCAGTGGTGCCGTACCCGTCTGTGACATCGTGCAGACCCCGGAACCGACCGCCGAGACGCTCGCCGCCGGGGTGCTGCTCTTCGACGATCAGGACCGGGTGCTGCTCGTCGATCCCACCTACAAGCCGGGCTGGGAGTTCCCCGGCGGGGTGGTGGAGCGGGGTGAGGCCCCCGCCCGCGCCGGGATGCGCGAGGTCGCCGAGGAGACCGGGATACGACTGCGGGAGGTGCCGCGGCTGCTCGTCGTGGACTGGGAGCGGCCCGCGCCGCCCGGCTACGGCGGGCTGCGGCTGCTGTTCGACGGCGGCCGGCTGGCGCCCGCGCAGGCGTCCCGGGTGCTGCTGCCGGGCCCGGAGCTGCGCGCCTGGCGCTTCGCCACCGAGCAGGAGGCCGCCGCGATGCTGCCGCCCGTCCGCTACGAGCGGCTGCGCTGGGCGCTGCGGGCGCGCGAGCGGGGCACCGCCCTCTATCTGGAGGCCGGGGTGCCGGTCGGCTGATCGGCCGTCGGTCAGGCCATGGCCGCCACCCGGCGCAGTGCGGCGCCGGCGCCTCCCACCACCGGGTCACCGTGCCCGAAGCAGGCCACCTCCGCATCGAGGCCGGCCAACATCCGTACGGACGTGCGGAGTTGGGCGCGGTCGAGGTTGAACACCCCTGGCATCGGTGTTCCGTCGGCCGGGGCGGCCGCGACCGTGTCCCCGGTGAACAGCACGCCTTCGGCGGGCAGGAACAGCGCGATGCTGCCGTCCGTGTGCCCGGGGACGTGGAGCACCCGGGCGCCACCACCGAAGTCCAGCACCTCGCCGCCCGACAGGCCGGTGACCGCCGCCGGCGGCACCGGCTCGCCCTCGGGCAGGTGCTCGGCCGCCGCCGCGTGGAGCGGCAGCTCCCACTCCTCGAACCGCGGCGGCGGGCCCGGGAGTCCACCTCGTACGAAGGTCGCGTCCCGCTCGTGCGCCAGCACTTCGGCACCGGTCAGCGCGGCCAGCTCGCCCGCCCCGCCGGCGTGGTCCTCGTGGAAATGGGTCAGCACGATCCGTCGTACGTCCCGCGGCGCGCGCCCGAGCGCCGTGACCGCGTCGGCGATGGCCCGGCCGGAGCCGAGCGTGCCCGCGTCGATCAGCGTCAACTCGTCGCCGTCGCGCCAGAGATAGGCCTGGCCGACCGGGAAGCGCAGGAGGTGGAGGCGGGGGAGGAGCGGGATGACGTCCATGCGCCGACCCTAGGCGGGCCCCCGTCATGCGGCGACGGCCCTCTGCCGCGGGCAGAACGGTTCAGCCGGCCGCGTAGTTGCGCAGGAACAGCGCCTCGGCGACCGAGAGCCGCTCCAGCTCCTCGGGCGACACGCTCTCGTCGACCGCGTGGATCCGCGCCTCCGGCTCGCTGAGCCCGATGAGCAGGATCTCCGCCTGCGGGTAGAGGCCGGCGAGGGTGTTGCACAGCGGGATGGAGCCGCCGTGTCCCGCGTACTGCATGGTCTCGCCCGGGTAGGCCACCGCCATCGCGTCGGCCATCGCCCGGTAGGCGGGGCTGGAGGTGTCGGCGCGGAACGGCTGGCCCTGCCCGGTCTGCTCGGTCGTGACCCGGGCGCCCCACGGGACGTGGGCCTCCAGGTGCCCCTGGAGCAGCTTGGTGGCCTGCGCCGCGTCCACGCCCGGCGGCACCCGCAGGCTGATGAGGGCGCGGGCGCTCGACTGCACGGAGGGCGTGGCGCCGACGACCGGCGGACAGTCGATGCCGATGACCGTGACGGCCGGCCGGGCCCAGACGCGGTCGGCGACCGAGCCGGCACCGATCAGTCCGACGCCGTCCAGCACCTTGGCGTCCTCGCGGAACTGCTCCTCGGTGTACTCCAGGCCGTCCCACGCCGCCGTGGCCTCCAGCCCGTCGACGGTGGTGGAGCCGTCCTCGGCGCGCAGCGAGTCCAGGACCCGGATCAGCGCGGCCAGCGCGTCCGGGGCGGCGCCGCCGAACTGACCCGAGTGCAGGTTGCCGGCCAGGGTGTCGACCTGCACCCGGACCATGGTCATGCCGCGCAGGCTGGTCGTGGCCGTCGGCAGGCCCACCCGGAAGTTGCCCGCGTCGCCGATGACGATCGTGTCCGCCGCCAGCAGCTCGGGATGCTGCTCGGCGTACCGCTCCAGGCCGCCCGTGCCCTGCTCCTCCGAGCCCTCCACGATCACCTTGACGTGCACGGGCACGCCGCCGTTCGCCCTGAGGGCGCGCAGCGCGAGCAGGTGCATGAGGAAGCCGCCCTTGCAGTCGGCGGTCCCGCGGCCGTACCAGCGGCCGTCGCGCTCGGTCAGCTCGAACGGCGGAGTGGTCCAGCCGGCTTCGTCCAGCGGCGGCTGGACGTCGTAGTGCGCGTACAGGAGAACCGTTTTCGCACCCTCCGGTCCGGGCAGCCGGCCGTACACCGACTGGGTGCCGTCCGGGGTGTCCAGCAGGGCGATGTCGGCGAAGCCCTCGGCGCGCAGCGCGTCGGCGATCCAGTGCGCGGCCGCCTCGCTCTCGCTCTTCGGGAACTGCGCGAAGTCCGCCACCGACCGGAAGGCGACCAGCTCGGACAGCTCCTCCTTCGCCCGGGGCAGCAGCGAGGCCACGGTCTCGGCGACCGGATTCGACGACATGGGCACGCTCCTCGTGGGTGCGACGTTGTACGGGGGTGAGTACACCGATCCTCCCACAGTGGCCTGCGCGGACGGCCGCCGTAGGATGCGGGGGGACACTTCGGCGGCGGCTTGATCGGAGCGGTAGACCATCGTGAGCGGCGACAATTCTTCGGCGGACGACGTGCAGCGGGTGTGGGACGTCGTCGTGGTGGGCGCGGGACCCGCGGGGGCCTCGGCCGCCTACGCGGCCGCGGTCGCGGGACGGCGCGTACTGCTGCTGGAGAAAGCCGAACTGCCGCGCTACAAAACGTGCGGCGGCGGCATCATCGGACCTTCGCGCGACGCGCTGCCGCCGGGCTTCGAACTGCCCTTCCGGGACCGGGTGCACGCGGTCACCTTCTCCCACAACGGCCGCTTCACCCGCACCCGCCGCTCCAGGCAGATGCTGTTCGGGCTGATCAACCGGCCCGAGTTCGACCAGCAGCTCGTCGAGCACGCCCAGAAGGCGGGCGCCGAGCTGCGTACGGGCGTCACGGTGCAGCGCGTCGAGCAGCACGGCTCGGGGGTGCCGGACCGGCGCACGGTCGCCGTCGTACTCCAGGGCGGGGAGCTCGTGCTGGCCCGCGCGGTCGTGGGCGCCGACGGCAGCGCCAGCCGGATAGGAGCCCACGTCGGCGTGAAGCTGGACCAGGTCGACCTCGGCCTGGAGGCGGAGATCCCGGTGCCGGAGACGGTCGCCGAGGACTGGAAGGGCCGGGTCCTGATCGACTGGGGTCCGATGCCCGGCAGCTACGGCTGGGTGTTCCCGAAGGGGGACACGCTGACGGTCGGCGTGATCTCCGCGCGCGGCGAAGGCGCCGCCACCAAGCGTTACTTGGAGGACTTCACCGCCCGACTCGGCCTGGCCGGCTTCGAACCGTCCCTCTCCTCCGGGCACCTGACCCGCTGCCGCGCGGAGGACTCGCCGCTGTCCCGCGGCCGGGTGCTGGTCTGCGGGGACGCGGCGGGACTGCTGGAGCCGTGGACCCGCGAGGGCATCTCGTTCGCGCTGCGCTCGGGCCGGCTGGCGGGGGAGTGGGCGGTGCGGATCGCCGAGGCGCACGACGCCGTCGACGCCCGGCGCCAGGCCCTGAACTACGCGTTCGCGATCAAGGCGGGGCTCGGTGTCGAGATGAGCGTCGGCAGGCGGATGCTGGCGGTGTTCGAGAAGCGCCCCGGCCTCTTCCACGCGGCCCTCACCGGCTTCCGGCCGGCATGGCGGGCGTTCCGGGACATCACGCAGGGCTCGACCTCACTGGGTGAGATGGTCCGCGCGCACCCCCTTGCCCAGCGTGCCCTGGCCAGGCTGGACAAGGCGCAGGCCGCACCGGCGGAGGAACCCGTCAGTTCGTGACGGTGATCCGGAAGACCGGGTGGTCCGGGGCGCAGGCGATGATCTCCGCGTCGGTGGACGCGGCGGTCACCCCGGCGAAGTACTGGTTGACCTCCCAGCCCCACTTCTGGAGGTAGGTCCGCAGGAGGGGGAGCTTCTCGGCGTCGGGAAGCTCCACCGCGGTGAAGGTGCGCACCTTGCGGCCGACGCGCAGTTCGCCGCCGCCAGCCGCACGCATGTTCCGCACCCACTGCGAGTGGCCGCGTGCCGAGATCAGGTACTGCCCGCCGTCGTACGTGTGCGGGTTGACCGGGACGCGCTGCATCTGGCCGCTCTTGCGGCCGCGCACGGACATCTCGGCGCTCCCCGCGAGGCTGAACCCGTGCCGGGCGAGCCAGCCGATCACGCTGTTGAGGCGGACGTTCAGCGGGCTGCCCTTGAGGTAGTACGGCGACGATGACGACATGATGACCCCCACGGTTCGAGAGAGCGGTGCTCTCGTTCGCCTCCAGTGTGGGGCAAGCCGGCGTGCCACGGCAAGAGCACCGCTCTCTTTTGTGTGCGCCGCTCTCCTTCGTGGCACACTGCTGCCATGAGCACCGCACAGGGCGCCCGCGCGCGGGCCAGGCAGGAAGTCACCGCGGCCATCAAGGAAGCGGCGCGCGGACAACTGGCCGCGGAGGGCGCGGCCAAGCTCTCGCTGCGCGCGGTCGCCCGCGAATTGGGCATGGTCTCGTCGGCCGTGTACCGCTACTTCCCCAGCCGCGACGACCTGCTGACCGCCCTGATCATCGACGCCTACGACGCCCTCGGCGAGGCGGCGGAACAGGCCCTGGGTGCCGCGTCCGCCGCCCCGCCCCTGGAGCGCTGGACGGCCGTGTGCGAGGCGGTCCGCGACTGGGGACTCGCCCACCCGCACGAGTACGCGCTGATCTACGGGTCACCCGTGCCCGGGTACTCCGCTCCCGACACCACCGTCCGGGCCGCGGCCCGCGTCGGCATGGTCCTCATCGGCATCGTCCGGGAGGCCCACGAGGACTCGGGCCTGGCCGTCCCGCCCCTCCCCGCCGGTCTGCGCCCCGAGGGGGAGCGCATGGCCGCCGACTTCGCCCCCGGACTGCCGCCCGAGGCCGCCGCGGCACTGGTGGCCGCCTGGGCCCAGCTCTTCGGGCTGGTCGGGTTCGAGGTGTTCGGACAGTTCACCCGGGTGGTCGAGGACCGCGCCCCGTTCTTCCGGCACGCGGCCGCCCGACTCGCGCACGGGGTGGGCCTCAGCCGGCCTTGAGCGGCACGCCTCCGGTCAGGTTCCCCTGCTCTTCCCGGACTTGGGGTGTGCGCCTCCCGGGGCTCCTGGAAGACAGCACGGATCGACGCAGCCCTGACAGGCGTACCTGCCGGGCGGCGTCCGTGGTCACCCGGCCCGGCCCGCGCCGGGTCTCTGCGGGCCGGGACCGGCGCGTCCATGCCCGCGTGTCGGGGCCGTTGTGCCGGGCTACCTCTCGTCGTGCGGTGCCGGCCTGGCGGGCCGGATCTGCCGCTGAAAGCGCACCAGCACGCTCACCACCCGCGCCATGAAGACCACCGCGGCCACGGCCGGGCCCAGCCGGAGCAGCACCGCGGCCGGCAAGGGCGGCAGGTCGAACAGGAGGGCCGGACCGGCCACGGCTCCGAACAGCACGGCTGCCGCGAACGCGGCGCTGACCAGCGCGTACCCGATCTCGACCGTGGCCGCGTCCTGTTCGGCCTTGGTGCGGCGCCCCCCGTATGCACACATTCCGTCAGTTTCACAGACGTGCGCCCGGCGGACAAGCTTGTCCCGGACCTCACCGGGCTGACCGTCCGGGCCCGGAACGCGGAGGCCAAGGCCGCATTGCATGCGGGTGCATGCAATGGGCGCTTCTCTGCTACGGTGCGCTCATGGCGGCGAACAAGGCCGAACAGGCGCTCGTGGAGCAGTGGCGGGACATCCTGGCCCTGCAGGCCCGCACCCAGTGCGAACTGGACCGCGAGCTGCACGTACACGGCCTGTGTGCCAGCGACTTCGAGGTCCTCGACCTGCTCGCCGAGGGGGCCGCCGACGGCGGCTGCTCGTACCGCGTGCAGGAGATCTCCGACCGCGCCCATCTCAGCCAGAGCGCGCTGTCCCGGCTCGTCGGCCGCCTCGAGAAGGACGGCCTCGTCGCGCGGACCATGTGTTCCGACGACCGGCGCGGGGTGTACGTGTCGCTCACGGCGAAGGGGCGCGCGCTGCACGCGGAGGTACGGCCGGTGCAGCGCGCGGTGCTGACCCGGATGCTGACGACGCCGTCCGACACCGACTGACGTTCCGTCAGATCGCGGACCGCTCACGCCACAACGCCGCGAGCGACCGGTCGCCGGTCACCTGCGGCACCGCCCTCCGGTTCCACAGTGCCAGGTACAACTGGTCCGCGGGGCCCGACAGTTCGGCCTCGGCCGCACCCTCGGCCGCACGCACGCACACCGGTGGCTCGGCGGTGAGCCGCAGGGTCCACACCGCGTCCGCCCCCGCGTCCACCGCCCGTATCCGCAGCACGCGCGGCTCCTCGCTGCGCAGGCGGCTGCGGGAGCGGGCGTGGAAGCCACGCAGCAGCTCGTCGATGCCGTCCACCGCGAAGCCGGGCGCGATCGGCGACGGCGTGCCCCCGCGGGCCGACTCCGCGTCGTACCGGTGCACGGTCGTCTCGTGCGCCTGCCGGCGGGACCAGAAGGTCAACGGCGACGGACCGGGCAGCGGCAGGAAGGTCCAGCACTCGGTGTCGGCGGGCGCGGCGGCCAGGGTGTCCAGCAGCAGGCGGTGGCTCTCCCGGTACCAGGCCACCAGCTCGGCGCCGTCCAGCTCCGGCGGTTCGCCGCCGGGCCTGCCCTCGGGCTGCCCGTCGGCGACGACGGCGGCGGCCCACCGGTGCACCACCCCGGTGTGCCGCAGCAGATCACGCACCTGCCACTCCGGGCACGTCGGCACCTCGGCGTCGGCCCCCGCCGCGTCGGCCGCCGCGGCCAGCAGCCGTCCCTCACGGTCCAGAACCTCAAGATACTCAGCAGTCTTCATGGGGCCGAGTGTGCCGGATGGAGCGGACTCCAACGGCATCCGGGCACAGGTGCGTTGGCGCGACGGGGTGCCGGGTGTGGCGTGCGGTGGCGGCGGCAGGAGGCCGTTTCCGGGTCGGGCGGACGCCCCGGGCCGGCCGTCCGCCCCGTGCCCCCCACGGCCGGCGCGCGTCCCGGCCGCCGGGTACGCGGCGGCTCGGTGCGGGAAGCGGGCGTCCTGCCGGGCCGGGTGGGAAGGCCGAGGCCGCTGGTGTCGGTCACCACGCGCGTGATGCCAGGCCCGGATCCGGCGCTGAACGCGGGCGTACTCCCGTCCCGGGAGGAGAGCCGAGGCCGCCGGTGCCGGTCACCGCCGGCGTGGTGCCGGGTCCGCGGCGGGTCGGCCAGTCGGGTGCGCCGCCTCGCGCCCGTCGCCGAACCGCTGTGTCGTTGACCCGGACGCGTGCCGAGCTCCGGGCCCCGGCCCTCGGGTGTCTCGGGTGCTCAGCGATGGAGAAGGACGGACGGAGTGTGCCCATGCCTCTCATACGCGCGGTCACAGCGGGCCGCCGACGGTGTGCCGCGATCCTCGCCGCGTTGGTGAGCTGCACGAACGTACTGACCGGGCAGGACCTCGCCGCAGCCGGCGCAACGCCTCCGGCCCCAGCCCCGCGACTGGACTGGAGTCCCTGCGCGCGGGGCAGCGCGTTCGACTGCGCGACCGCGGGGGTTCCGCTGGACCACGCGGACCCGGGCGGCCGGACCATCGAGCTGGCCGTCATCAGACGGAAGGCCACCGGTCCCGGCCGGCGCATCGGCACCCTGTTCTTCAACCCCGGCGGCCCCGGCGGCCCCGGAACGGTGCAGATGCCCCAGGACTACCCGTTCTTCCCGCGCGAGGTGCGGGAACGGTTCGACATCGTCAGCTGGGATCCCCGCGGGGTCGGCAGCAGCACCGCGGTGAACTGCTTCGCGAGCGCGGCGGAAGCCGCCGACTGGAGCGCGAGCAAGGCGGCGGGCTTCCCGGTCGGAGCGAAGGAGCGGGCTGCGTTCATCGCCGCCTACCAGGATCTGGCCCGGCGCTGTGAGCGGCGTGACCCCGCACTCCTGCGCCACGTGTCGACCGCCGACACCGCCCGCGACCTCGACCAGCTCCGCCGGGCCGTGGGCGAGTCACGACTCAACTACCAGGGCATCTCCTACGGCTCGATCCTGGGCGCCACCTACGCCAACCTCTTCCCCGGCAAGGTCCGCGCCATGATCCTCGACAGCGACATCGCCCCGCGGGCGTGGACGGACCACGCGTCCGGCGCCGCCCCCCGGCTCACCACCTTCCTGCGCATGGGCTCGGACCGAACGGCGGCGGCGACCCTGGACCGGTTCCTCTCCCTGTGCGGAACGGCAGGCACCGCACGCTGTGCCTTCTCCGCCGGCGGCGCGAAGGCGACCCGGGACAAGTTCGGTCAGCTGATGCGGCGGCTGCGGGAGCGTCCCGTGGGCGCGTGGACCTACGGCCGGACCGTAGGTGACGTGGTGAACAGCCTCTACGTCGTCCACCCCGGGTGGAGCGAACTCGCTGGCAGACTGCAGGACCTGTGGCGGGGGCGCGTCGCGAAGCCGTCCCCGCTCCCGCCCGCACCGGCGGTCCCGGAACCGCATCCGTACCTGGGCGACGAACAGGCGGGCGCGGTCCTGTGCGGTGACAGCCCCAATGCGCGCGACCCCGGCGAGTACCACGTTCTGGAGGAGGCCGCCGCGGCCCGTGCCGGCGACGCCGGACGCCTGTGGGCCTGGGCCGCCGAGGGGTGCGCCGCCTGGCCCGCGGTCGCCGCCGACCCCTACCGCGGCCCGTGGAACAAGCCGACGGCACCCGTCCTGGTGGTCGGCACCGTCTACGACCCCTCCACCCCCTATTCGGACGCGCAGAGCATGGCCAGGGAACTGGCCGACGCCCGCCTGCTCACCAACGAGGGGTACGGGCACATCGCGCTGCTCAACCCCAGCAGCTGCGTCCAGGCCCATGAGAGCCGCTACCTCGTCGACGGCGCCCTGCCACCGGCCGGAACGAAGTGCCGGCCGGACACACCGCCCTTCGCCGACCCCGCGCCCGAGCCGGTCGGCGGTGTCGCCACCGGCGGCGGGCTGGCCGGCACCGTGGTGATCACCGAGGAGGAGTCGTCGCTCCAGGAACCCGGCCCCGCGTCAGGCGTGGGCGCCCCCGGAACCCGGCCGGGCGTCAGCGGTCCAGCACCCGGCGAGTCACCACCCCGATGACCGCGGCCACGGCGGCGAGGACGGCGACGCTGGTGAGCGCGGTGGGCAGCGAGAACCATTCGGCCATGAAGCCGATCGCGGGCGGTCCGAGCAGCATGCCGCTGTACCCCAGAGTGGAGGCGACGGCGACACCGGACGGGCCGGCCAGCGCCCCTGCCCGTTCCACGGCGACCGGGAAGAGGTTGGCGAGCCCCAGCCCCGTGACCGCGAAGCCGGCGAGCGCCGCCCACACGGAGGGCGCGAGCGAACCGAGCAGCATGCCCGCCGCCGCGACGGTGCCGCCGGCGATCACGGTGCGGGCCAGGCCGAGGCGGCCCAGCAGTGCCGTGCCCGTCAGCCGGCCCACGGTCATCGCGAGCGTGAAACACGCGTATCCGGCAGCGGCCGTGCCCGCGGAGGCCGCGAGGTCCTGCTGGAGGTGGAGCGCGCCCCAGTCGGCCATGGCGCCCTCGCCGTAGGCCGTGCACAGCGCGACGAGGCCGAAGACGGCCACCAGTCCCCGCGTCCGCCCGGCCGGGTCGCCTGCCGCGCCGCCGTCCGACTCCGCCGGCGCCAGGGGGGTCCGCTCCGGCGGCACCGGCGGTTCGTGCCGCAGGAGGGTGCGCCCGGCGACGGCCGTGACGAGCAGCCCGGTCACGGTGAGGCCGAGCAGGTGCCGGGTGGGGGAGAGGGCACCGGCCACCAGGCCGCCGAGGCCCGCGCCGGCCATCCCGCCCAGGCTGAAGGCGGCGTGGAAGCTCGGCATGATCGGCCTGCGCAGGGCGGCGACCAGGTCGACGGCGGCGCTGTTGAAAGCCACGTTCACACCGCCATAGGCGGCGCCGAACAGCAGCAGGACGGCGCCCAGCGCGGGCGCCGAGTGGGTCAGCGGGGGCAGCGCGACACTGAGCGCGAGCACCACCATGCAGACCACGGTCACCGGGTGACTGCCGTAGCGGCGGCAGAGCCGGCCGGTCAGCGTCATGGTGAGCACGCCGCCCGCGGAGACCCCGAGCAGGGCGAGCCCGAGGGCGCCGGCGGAGGCGTGCGTCTGGTGCTTGATGTCCGGGATCCGGACGACCCACCCCGCGAAGAGGAAGCCGTCCAGCGCGAAGAAGGCGGTGATCGCCGCACGGAGCGCGGTCAGGGGCGGTCCCGGCACGACGCTGTGCAGTCGGGGTTTGTTTATTTGCGGCACAAAGTCAGCGTAAGGGCGGCTCGCAGGGACCGGCAAGGGAATATGCGGCGGCCCGTGGCGGCGCGGCGGCCCTGATGTTCGTCGGCGACGGTGGCGGCGGCTCCGCCGGACCGGCCCTCGGCCACGGCCTCTCGGTCCGCCTGGCCACAGGCTCCTGGGGCCGGCTGCGGTGGCCATGGCCTCCTCGCCTGCTCGGCTTCCCCGGGAGACGGCCGCCAGGCGGCGAAGAGTGCCAACCGGTCGGACGGAGCCGCGGCCGGTCGGTCGCCCTCAGCGGTACGGGTACCGGGAGTACGAGTGTCACGGGCACCGGCGCGCACTCCGAGGGGCGGCAGCGGAGCCGGGTACGGTCCCGCGGATCCCGGCGGTGTCGGCCCGTGCCCCTCCTGCGGTGACCGCGGGACCGCACCCGGCGGCGGAGGCGATCGGGGTGCGGGGGAGGGAGTGTGTGTTCGGGACATGGACGGATGTACGGGTCCCGGAACGCGCTGCGGATACAGGTCGGTTAATGCTTGCGCACGACCTGGTTGCGGGCGGGTGAGCACGCCATGATGGGCCCATGACGTTGGCCTTCCGCGCGCTCGCGCAACTGGCGACCTGGCCGGATCTGAGACCGGCCGTCCCGAGCTGCGGCCTCGGGCAGGCCGTGTGTTCGACGCGGGGCGAGATCGCCCACTTCCACTCCGAGCGTGACGTCGACCTACGGCTCACCGACCGGGCCATCCGGCGGTTCGCCGAGGACCTCAGGGGCTCGGGGCCGATCAGGGTCGTGCCCGGCTCGCAGTGGGTGACCCTGCGGCTCGACGCCGCCAGTGACGTCGATCTGCTGCTGACCCTGGTGAGCGTGGCACTCCAGGCGCAGCTGACCTGGCCCGACCCGGCCGACCGGCCGCTGGTCGGCTGCAACGACCAGCGGGGCGCCGGGTTCGTGAAGGCCGACCTGGGCGCCTTCTGAGGCGAATCGCGTCTGCGCGGGGCGAAGCCGGCGGTATGCCGGCGGGACCGTCCGTCCCGGCGGCGCGCGCCGGCCTCACACCGTCAGCACCCGGACACCGGCCTCCTCGAACCGCCGTACCGTCTCCGGTTCCACCGCCGCGTCCGTCACCAGGGTGTTCACCAGCTCCGCCCCGCAGATCCGGGCGAACGCCCGGCGCCCCAGCTTGCTGGAGTCCGCGGCGACCACCACCCGCTCGGCGCGCTCGCACAGCAACCGGTTGATCGCGGCCTCCGCCTCGTCGTGCGCCGCCGCGCCGTGCGTGACATCGAAACCGACGACTCCCAGCACCGCCACGTCGAGCGTGATCTGGCCCAGCACCCCGTCCGCGAGCGGACCGATGAGTTCGTACGACTGGGCACGCGCCACCCCGCCCGTCACCACGATCTTGAACTGGGGACGTACGGCCAGCTCGTTGGCGATGTTGAGCGCGTTGGTGACGACGGTCAGTGCCGGTGAGCCGGTGCCCAGGTCGCCGCGCACGGCCAGCGCGCGGGCCACCTCCGTGGTGGTCGTGCCGCCGGTCAGTCCCACCGCCTCGCCCGGCGCGACGAGTTCGGCCACCGCCTTGGCGATGCGCTGCTTCTCGGAGGCGCGGCGGGCCGTCTTGTAGCGCAGCGGGAGCTCGTAGGACACCCCGTGCACCACCGCGCCGCCCCGGGTGCGGACCAGCATCTGCTGCTCGGCGAGCTGGTCGAGGTCACGGCGGATCGTGGCCGCCGACACCGCCAGTTCGGCCGCCGCCTCCTCGACGTCCAGCCGGCCGCGCTCGACAAGCAGTTCCAGCAGCGCCTTCCAGCGGGCGTCCCGGGACATCCGCAGCCTCCGTTCCCTGGCCGACTTCGGTCTCCCGGCGACCCTAGCGCACCCGATATCCCGCCCGGATGCTTGATTGTGCTCGAAAGATCGCTATATCTTGCAGGATCGATCAGCTAGGGGAGAGTGTGGGCATGACCCATGTCGAGAACGAGCTGAAGAGCCAGCCGGAGTGCTGGACACGGGCGGCCGAGCAGGCGGGGCGCCACCGGGGCGCGCTGCCGCAGCGAGGGGAACGGGTCGCCGTCGTCGGGTGCGGGACCTCGTACTTCATGGCCCAGGCCGTCGCCGCGCTGCGCGAGGGTGCGGGGCAGGGGGAGACCGACGCGTTCGCCGCCTCGGAGTTCCCGTCCGGGCGGTCGTACGACCGGGTCCTCGCCCTCACCCGCTCCGGCACCACCACAGAAGTACTGGACGTACTGCGGCAGTTGGGCGGACGGACACGCACCACCGCTGTCACCGCCGACCCGGACACCCCGGTGATGTCGGCCGCCGACGATCTCGTGGTGCTCGACTTCGCCGACGAACGTTCCGTCGTACAGACCCGCTTCGCCACCACCGCGCTCACGCTCCTGCGCGCCCACCTGGGACTGCACACCGACGCCGTCGTCGCCGACGCGCGTACCGCCCTCGCCACCGCCCTGCCCCACGGACTCGTGGACCGTACGCAGTTCACCTTCCTCGGGCGCGGCTGGACCGTCGGACTCGCCAACGAAGCCGCGCTGAAGATGCGCGAGGCCTCCCTCGCCTGGACGGAGGCCTATCCGGCGATGGAGTACCGGCACGGCCCGATCAGCGTCACCACCGACGGCACGGCCACCTGGATGCTCGGTACGGCACCCGGGGGCCTGGCCGAACAGGTCCGCGTCACCGGTGCGTCGTGGATCGAGGGCGCACTCGACCCGCTCGCCGAGCTCGTCCGCGTACAGCGCCTCGCGGTGGCCGTCGCCGCCGCCCGGGGCCTCGACCCCGACCGGCCGCGCCATCTCAGCCGCTCGGTGATCCTCGCCTCCTGAACCCGTCGGCCCCGTCCAGGAAGGACACGCACGTGCCCCTCGCACCCACGGGCGAGCTGGTCACCCGCGCCGCCGCGGCCCGGACCGCCGTGCCCGCGTTCAACGTCATCACCCTCGAACACGTCGAGGCCGTCATCGCCGGCGCCGAGTCGGCAGGCGCCCCGGTCGTCCTCCAGATCAGCGAGAACGCCGTCAGGTTCCGCTACGGGCGGCTGCTGCCGCTGGCCCGCGCCGCCGTCGCCGCCGCCGAACGTGCCGCCGTACCGGTCGCGTTGCACCTGGACCACGTGCGGAGCGACGAACTGCTGCGGCAGGCGCCCGGCGCCGGGTTCTCCTCGGTGATGTACGACGCGGCCCGTCTGCCGTACGCCGAGAACCTCGCCGTGACCCGGGCCGCCGCCGACTGGACGCACGGTCAGGGACTGTGGATCGAAGCCGAGTTGGGCCAGATCGGGGGAAAGGACGGCCAGCCCGCGCTCGACGCGCATGCGCCCGGCGCACGCACCGACCCCGACCAGGCACGGGACTTCGTCGCCGGTACCGGTGTCGACGCGCTGGCGGTCGCCATCGGCAGCACGCACGCGATGACCACCCGCACCGCCGTCCTCGACCACGGCCTGCTCCGGCGCCTCTCGGCCGCGCTCGCCGTGCCGCTCGTCCTGCACGGCTCCTCCGGCGTACCGGACGAGGGGCTGGTCGCGGCGGTCGGGAGCGGCATCACCAAGGTCAACGTCGGCACCGCCCTCAACATCGCCATGACCGGAGCGATCCGCACGTACCTCGCCGCCCGTCCCGATGCCGTCGACTCCCGGAAGTACCTCGGCGTCGGCCGGGAGGCGATGGCCCGCGAGGTCACCCGGATCATCCGCGTCCTCGCCCGCACCCCCACCGGTCCACCCGCCGCACGGCCCTCCACCTCGACCCCGTCCCCGGAGCACCCCCGTACCTGACCGCGCGGGGACCGCGCGCACGGCGGCGTCGACCCGGCACCGTCACCGAGAGGCCTCGCCGGCACCTCACCCCGGGGGCTTGCGCGGTCAGCTCTTCCTGACGGCCCTCAGTACGACGAACTTCGGGTCGCTCGCGACAAGTTCGGCGTTCCCGAACAGCCGCTTCAGCTTCACGTGGTAGCCGAGGTGGCGGTTGCCGACCACCCATAGTTCACCGCCCGCCCGCAGCGCGCGTTTCGCCCCGGTGAACATCCGCCACGCCGTCGAGTCCGTCGTCGCCTGGTGGGAGTGGAACGGCGGGTTGTTCAGGACCAGGTCCACACTGCCGGGCGCCACCCCGGCCAGCCCGTCCCCGACCCGGAACTCGGCGTGCCCGGGCACCCCGTTCGCCTTGTACGTCGCCTCCGCCGAGGCCACCGCCTGGAACGACTCGTCCACGAACTGCACTTCGGCCGCCGGATCGGCCAGTGCCACCGCTGTACCCACCACGCCGTTGCCGCAGCCCAGGTCCACCACGCGGCCCGCGCCCGGGCCGGGCAGGTGCTGGAGGAAGAAGCGGGTGCCGATGTCCAGCCGGTCGGCGCAGAAGACGCCCGCGTGATTGACGACCGTGCGCCCCGACACCGCGCCGACGCCGTCCGGCAGGGCGTAGCTGTACGGCCACGGGTTCGCGGGCCGCTCCAGCGCCGGGTCCGGGGTGCAGAAGATCAGCCGGGCCTTCTGCCGCGCCAGCGAGGTCCGGGTCGGCCCGATGGTCCGCTCGAACAGCTCCAGCGTGGAGGTGTGGATCTCCTTCACCATCCCGGTACCGACGACGACGGTGCCCGCGTGCAGGCCGGGCGCCAGCCGCAGCAGCTGGTCCTCCAGCAGCGCCAGGCTCTTCGGCACCCGCACCAGCAGCACGTCCACCCGCTCCGGCGGCGGGTCCTGCGTGGTGAGCAGCCGGACGGCACCCGGCTCGACACCGGCCCGCGCCAGGTTCGCCCGGGTCGCCTGCTGGCTCAGGAAGGAGTCGGTGATCTGCACCGGCCGGTGCGCGGCCAGCGCCGTGACCAGTGCGCCCCAGCGGTCCCCGACCACCACGACCGTGCCCGAGAGCGGCACCTTCTCCTCGGCCAGATGGCGCAGCAGGTACGCGTCGGAGGCGTCCCAGGCGCGCAGCCGGTCACGGGAATCCTCGGGGAAGCGGGTCAGCCCGACCTCGCCCCACGGTGTCGTCATAGGGTCGCTCATCGTGCGTCCAGGCTATCCGAGCCGCAGCTCAGGGGTGGTGCGGCGGAACTGCGGCAGTATGGAGCGCATGGACGCGGAGCTGTTTCCCCGGGAGCGTGCGGCGATCGCCGCGGGCGCCGTGCACGTCCCGGACTGGCTGGACGAGGCGCGGCAGCGTGACCTGCTCGCGGCCTGCCGGGAGTGGGCGCGGCCCCCGGCCGGGCTGCGCACGGTCCGCACCCCGGGCGGTGGCACGATGACCGCGCGCCAGGTCTGCCTGGGCTGGCACTGGTACCCGTACGCCTACACGCGCACGGTCGTCGACGGCGACGGCGCGCCCGTGAAACCGTTCCCGGACTGGCTCGGTGAGCTGGGCCGCCGGGCGGTGGCCGACGCCCTCGGCCCGCACGCCGTCCCGGACGCACCGTACGACATCGCACTGATCAACTTCTACGACGGCGACGCCCGGATGGGCATGCACCGTGACAGTGACGAGAAGTCGGACGCGCCGGTGGTCTCGCTGAGCCTCGGAGACAGCTGCGTGTTCCGCTTCGGCAACACGCGGACCCGGGCGAAGCCGTACACCGACGTCGACCTGCGCAGCGGTGACCTGTTCGTCTTCGGCGGTCCGTCCCGGCTCGCCTACCACGGTGTGCCGCGAGTCCAGCCGGGCACGTCACCGGACCGGCTGGGCCTCACCGGCCGGCTCAACATCACCTTGCGGGTGAGTGGTCTTTAGTCCGTGTCGTCGAACTCCCGCCTCGACGCCATGACAGTGCGGCGACAGGACCTGGCCGGCAGGAGCAAGTCACCCGAGCTGGGGATCATGGGAGACTCACCCCTATGAGCGGCAAGGCGGATCCCCGGGCAGCGGGGGAGAGGACCACCTCGAGGGCGCGGCTGGACCGGGGGCGCGGCGCGCTCGGACCCGCGCTGGAGCTGGTGCACACCGGGCGGGCCCCCACTCGGGCCGTGCTCACCGCCGAACTCGGTGTCACCCGGGCGACGGCCGGCGCGGTGGCCGCCGAGCTGGAGGCGCTCGGCCTGATCCGGGTGGACGCCCGGCCCGGTTCGGCGGCCGGCTCCCAGGGGCGCCCCTCGCACCGGCTGGAGGTCGCCGAGGACGGCCCGGTGGCGCTCGCGGCGCAGATCCACGCGGACGGCTTCCGGGCCGCGCTGGTCGGTCTCGGCGGACGGATCGTGGCGACCGCGCCCGGCTGCGAGACCGTCGAGGCCGACCCGGCCAAGGTGCTCGGCTCCGTGGTCGAGGCGGGCGCGGAGCTGCTGCGCACGACCGGCCGGCGCTGCGTCGGCGCCGGACTCGCCGTACCGTCCGCCGTCGCCGAACCCGGCGGGCTGGCCCTCAACCCCCTGCACCTGGCCTGGCCCGTCGGGGCCCCCGTCACGCGGACCTTCGCCGAGCGCGTACGCGCCGCCGGCATCACCGGACCCGCGTTCGCGGCCAACGACGTCAACCTCGCCGCGCTCGCCGAGCACCGGCACGGCGCCGGCCGGGGCGCGCGGGACCTGCTGTGCGTCGCCACCGGGCACCGGGGGGTCGGCGGCGCGCTCGTCCTCGACGGCCGTCTGCACACCGGCAGTTCAGGACTCGCCCTGGAGGTCGGCCACCTCACCGTCAACCCGGAGGGCCGCCCCTGCCACTGCGGCAGCCGCGGCTGCCTGGACGTGGAGGCCGACCCGCTGGCCCTGCTCATGGAGGCCGGCCGCGACCCCGGCCCCGAGGTGTCGCTGCTCCAGCAGGCCAACGACCTGCTGCGCACGCGGTACGACGACAGGGCCGTGCGCACCGCCGCCGAAGCCCTCATCGACCGTCTCGGCCTCGGTCTCGCCGGCCTCGTCAACATCCTCAACCCCGACCGCATCATCCTCGGCGGCCTGCACCGCACCCTCCTCGACGCCGACCCCGCCCGGCTCCGCGCGGTGGTCGCCGACCGCAGCCTGTGGGGCCAGAGCGGCGGCGTCCCGATCCTCCCGTGCACCCTGGACCACAACAGCCTGGTCGGCGCCGCCGAACTGGCCTGGCAGCCGGTCCTGGACGACCCACTGGCCGCGCTGGCCGCGGGCGCCTAGGGTCTTTCGTTCGGATCAGGCCGGATCAGGGCGCGGGTCCTGGTGCCGTTGCATCGCAAGGCGAAGGAGGGCGCCATGGCGGAGCCATGGCAACCGACGACACCGCGGCGAGGCGCGGTGCCAGGGCCCGCGAGCCCGGCCTGATCCGAACGAGAGGGCCTAGCCGAGGGATCACCTCCGGTCGGGTCCCGCGGCGGAAGGTGGGCCGCCGCAGGTGTACCGCGGTGGGCGGGGCAGTCGCCTTCGGCGGCGTCCGCTCAGCCACCGGTCCGGGTCAGGAAGTCAGTGAGGTGGCGGCCCGATCCGGCCGGGCCGGCATGCGGCAACGCGTGATGCGACACGTCCGGCAGCACGGTCGTCGTGACGCGGGGGAGCAGGGCGCTGGCGCGGGCAGCCACCTCGGAGGGGTCGTGGGCCCTGCTGCTTCCGGCAAGCAGCAGCAGGACCGGCAGGTCCAGGCCGCGCAGCCGGTCCGCCGCCGGGCGCGGTCCGGTCACCGGCCGGAGGGAGGGGAAACCGGCGGCAGCCTCCTGGAGGGCGAGCCAGTCGGGGTCCAGGAGGCGGCCCCCGGTCTCCCATCCCAGGAATGCGCGGACCCGGTGGGGCGTGGGGCGCAGCAGCATCGGCAGTGCGTGCAGCAGGTAGGCCGGGCTGAACCCGGCGAAACACCGGGTCGGATCCATCAGTACGAGGCGGCGTACCCGGTCGGGAGCGTGCAGCGCGTGGTGCACTGCGATCCAGGCGCCGTAGGAGTGCCCGCCCAGGTCGGTCTCCGCGAGGCCGAGGCCGTCGAGGACCGCGTCGAGCCAGGCCGCCAGGTCGGCGACCGTGCGGGGATGGCGGCCGGCGGCGGGCGTGCTGCGGCCCGGGGCGCCGATCAGGTCGACGGCGTACAGCCGGTGTGTGGCGGAGAGTTCGGCGGCCTGCGCGTACCAGGACGCGGAGGTCGCGCCTCCGCCGCCCGGCAGCAGGACGAGCGCGGGGCCGTCGGCCGGGCCGCACACGTTGACGTGCGTCGTGCCGAAGGCGGTCGGCACGGAAGCGGTCTCGCGCGTCGCCGGCCACTTGGCCATGACCTTGTCGTAGGCGGCGAGGAAGCCGTCGGCGTCGTCCGTACCGTGAGCGCTCATGAGCGGGGCCTCCTATTATCTCGTTCAGCGAGATACCTGTTGAGCGAGATGGTAACCGGAGGTGGCCCGTGTCCGACGAGGAGTGCGCAGAACCCGTCGAGCGAATCGAGCAGGGACCCGAGATGGAGATCGTCCACCTGCTGCGCGCGGTGGCCGTCGAGCTGGGGCGGCACAGCGCCAGGTTCGCCCAGCGCAACGGCATGCATCCCACCGATGTGCGCGCACTCGTCGCGCTGATGGATGCCGCCCGCGCGGGCGAGGAGACCACCGCCGGACGGCTGGGCGCCGCGCTCGGGCTGAACTCGGCGGGTACCACGGCACTGGTCGACCGGCTGGAACGGGCCGGCCACGTGCGGCGGCTACGCGGCGAGCGGGACCGCCGCAAGGTCACCATCGTGGTGGACGAGCGGGCGGTTGCCCTCGGCTGGTCCCACTTCGGCCCGCTGCTCCACCGGGCAGTGGACCTCCTGCGGGACTACGACGAGCGGGAACTGGCCGCGATCAGGGGCTTCCTGGCCGGGGTGCTCGACGCGACGGCCCAGGGCGGGTAGCGGAAGCGCTGACCGTGTCGCGGAAAGACGTCCGATTCCCGCCGGCAAGATGCGCCTTCGCTGATCACGCCGGCGCCATGACGATGTCTTCCGCCACGGACCCGGTGAAAGTCCTCACGGTATGTACCCGGCTGAGGCCGGGTGCCTTGCGGCCGGAGGCCCTGGCGAGGCCTCGTTCGACTCGCGCGTCCCCTTCTTCGCGTCGCATGTCGAGCCGCACGTCATCCGCGCGCCGGTGACCAGTCGGCGGCGAATGCCCGCGCCGGATGTTCCGTGAGCATGCGGTCCACCAGGTCCGCGCCCACCGCTTCCGCCAGCCGCGTGCGCACCCGGCGCAACAGGTAGGGCATCCCGGGGCCGCCGTCGACCGAGCGTGACCCGGCCGTCACCGTGTCCCCGCCGAGCAGCAGCCGGTCTCCGAACCCCGCCTCCGCCAGAGCCCGTACCGCCTCCGGCATCCGCCAGTCGGTGGCGTGGTGGGCGCGGGACGGCCCGTCGAAGGCCAGCCAGCAGCCCGACATGGCTGCCTGCCGGTGCACCATCGGGTCGGGGGCGCGGTTCGGATGGCCCAGGATCACCCGCTCACCGGGCACGCCCAACTCACCGCACAGCAGGTCGAGTACGTCCAGCGCGCCGGTGCCCAGCTCCAGGTGTACGGCGAGGGGCGCACCGGTCGCGTGGTGCGCCTCGGCCGCCGCCGACATGGTCCAGCGGGCGTGCGCGTCCAGCGCGTGGAAGCCGCCGGCCACCTTGATGAGACCGGCGCGTACGCCGGTCGTGCCGATGCCGTCGGTGAGTTCGGAGACGAACAGCGCGGCGAGCCGCCCGCCACGCAGCCGGGCGAGCAACTCGTTCTCGTAGTGCGCCGCTTGGTGCAGGCCCGTCGCGCAGACCAGGTGCACCCCGGTCGTCCGGGACAGCGCCGGCAGATCCGCCGCCCGCCGTCCCATGCCGTACGGCGTCCACTGCACGACGGCCGCGCCGCCTTCCGCGCGGAAGGCGCCCAACTCGGCCCGCGCGGCGGGGAGGTCGTCCAGTTCCTGCCCCGGCAGCCGCGGGCTGCGCAGGAAAAGATGGTCGTGCGCGTCGCACACGCCCAGCTCCGCGGCCGGGATGTCGCCGAGGACCGTACGGACGTGTCTCACCACTGCCGTCCGCGCGGGAGCCGGTCCCGACCCGGGGCGGACAGATGCAGCACCTCGAAGACATCTCCGCCGGCCTTCGCGGTGGCGTGCTCCCAGAGGGAGAAGTGCACCAGTTCCCAGCGGTGCGGGTCCACGGCCGCAGCGGCGAGCACGGCGCCGTCCTCGGCGGCCAGCCGTTCCGTCTCGGCCACCGCGTCCGCCATCAGGGCCGTCAACTCCGTGCCGTCCGGCAGCGGTTCCCGCCGGCGTACGGCGAACGCGGCGTGTGCGCCGGTACCTTCGGCATGGGCGAGGCCGGTCCACTGCCGCACCGCGGGCCGCCCGAAGTCGTTGACGATCCCCTGGAAGGCGCCACCCCACAGGAAGCGGTTCATGCCGTCGACCGTGTTCCAGAGGTAGAACGGCGCGTACTGGTTCACCGGCGAGCCGTGCACGCCGCGTTCACGTATGAGGTACGCCTTGAGGCCGAGGCCCTCCCAGTCGTCCAGCAGGTGGCCGACGCGGGCGACCCGGGCACGGATGATGCCCATGTCGTAGTCGGTGGGCAGGGGCAGCTCGTACTGCATGGCATGCATGAGGTGATCCTTCCGTCGGGCAGGCGTGCTCAGGCGGGGTAGTCGGCGGCGGACACATGGCAGTCCCACTCGGTGGTGGTGCCGTCGGCGGCAGCCTCCACGACCGCGAGGTGGGTCATGAAGGTGCGGGGCCCGGCACCGTGCCAGTGCCATTCCCCGGGCTCGATCCACACCGTGTCGCCCGCACGGATCACCTCGGCCGTCCCACCCTTGCGCTGCACCAGCCCCTCGCCCTCCAGGACGTGCAGCACCTGCCCGTACGGGTGCCGGTGCCAGGCCGTGTGGGCGCCCGGCGCGAAGTGGACGTTGAGCATGCGCAGCCGGGACGGGGCCGCGGGCGCGGCGATCTCGTCCAGCCAGACCGTGCCGGTGAAGTGCTCCGCGGGGCCCTGCCAGGTGTCGGGCCGCCGTCTGGTGATGTGCACGTGACTCAGTTCTCCTGTCCGGGAGTTCGGGGGGGCCGGGGTGCGAGCAGGGAGAGCAGGCCGCGGACACCGGCGTCGAAGGCGGCGGGGGAGCCGGACGCGCGGGCCAGCACATAGCCGCCCTGCACGGTGGCGACGACGGCCGCGCCGATCTCCGTGCCGTCCAGCTCGGGCGCGAACTGCCCCCGCCGCTTGCCCTCTTCGACGATCGCGGCGATCCGCTCGCGGATGGCGGCGATCGTCTCGTCGACCGGTGCGCGCAGTTCCTCGCTGGCGATCACGTCCGGGTCCATGGTCAGCCGGCCGACCGGGCAGCCGCGCAGCACGTCGCGCTCGCGCAGCAGATAGGCCTCGATGCGCTCGTACGGAGTACCCGGACCGTCGAGCACTGCCTCGGCGGTGGCCCGCAACTCCTCGGCGGTGCGCCGGATCGCCGCCAGGGCGAGGGCGGGCTTGCCCTTGAAGTGGTGGTACATGCTGCCCTGGCCGGCCTCCGCGCGCTCCAGGATCGCCTTGGGGCTGGTGCCCACGTATCCGCGCTCCCACAACAGCTCGCGAGTGGACTCGATCAGTCGTTCCGAGGTGCTCATACGCCTACTGTACATACTAGTAGGTACAGCAACCAGTTCCCGTGGCGGAGTGGGGCGGCGAACCGGCGCCGTCCGTCCGGCCCGGACACGGAGTTCAGCCGCACCGCCGAGAGCGGTGCGGCGCGGCCTGGTGTCGGGGCAGGGGCTGTCGCGGCCGGGAAGCTCGCGGTCCGGTCAGCCGGGCAGGGCCGTTCGCGCGGGGGGCCGCGTCCCGGTCGCGCCGGCGGGCTCCACGGTGGGCGTGGAAGTCGTTGCCGCAGTGGGAGCCGCGGCGGCACGGGGCGCCTTGCTCCCGGACGGACTGCCGCCACCGACGGGGCGCCCCGCATCCCCGGCACCCACGACCGGAGCTCCGGCGCCAACCGGACCACCGGCACCCACCGGGGTCCCGGCACTCGCGACCGGAGCCCCGGCGCCCACGGGCGTCCCTGCGCCGACCGCGGCTCCCGCACCGACCGGCGTCCGTGCCGGAACCGGGGTTCCCGAGCGCACGGCCGTCCGCGCCGGAACCGAAGCCGGGATCGAGGTCGGGACCGAAGCTCCCGCCGCCGCGGCAGCCACGACCGCCGGCGCCGGCGCCGGCCGTACCGCACCCCGAGGCAGCCCCGCCGGACGGCCGGTTGTCACCGGAGGTGCCGGCAGCGTGAACCAGACGATCTTGCCGTTCTCGCCGTCCGGCCGGGCGCCCCAGCTCTCGCTCACCGCTGCCACCATCGCCAGGCCCCGCCCGCAGGTGGCCAGCGGAGTGACGTCCGCCGGGGCGCCGATGTCGGCCGGCGCGGTGAGGGGCACCGTGTCCGTGACATCGGCCGACAGGGCATCGGCGTGCGGGTCGGCCGGTACCGGAAGCCGTGGATCGTGGTCACGTACCGAGACCGTGAGCCGGTCCGCCAGAAGTTCGAGCTCGACGGTGCACGACTTGTCGGGCCGGGCGTGCCGGTGGACGTTGCTCAGCAACTCCGTCACACCGAGCGCGGCCCGGTCTATCAACGGGTCCATGTGCCAGTAGCGCAACTGCGCAGATACGATTCTGCGGACCTGGCCGATCCGCGACGGCAGGGCCTGGAGTTCCACTGTGCAGTGCCTGCTTGGGTGAGTGATCACGGCTGCGACTCCCCGATGCGAGGTCCGGAGGGACCGGTTGAACACGGAGAACAACGGATCCAGCAGGGTGCTTGCGTCCAAACGTCCGCCTGCTGTCGTGGCCGGCGGGCTGGTTCGCAGCGTTATCGCCGGTAAACCCAGAGTGACGTGACATCAGCGTGGCGCAGCGGATGCGCTCACGCAACTCGCCGCGACGGCGGGCAGCTCAGCCGCGGTCTCCCGCCGCCCGGCGCACCGCCTCGATGAACCGCCGCGCCGCGGGCGGCCCCGGCCGGCCCGGCGCCGGATCCTGCTCGCCGAGCGTCAGCAGATACCGCGTGCCGTTGACGTCGGCCAGCGCCCGGTCGTCCGGCGCGAACCACGGCTTGGACGCGCGTACCGCCTGCACCGGGGCGCTGTCGATCTCGCTGCCGTAGCTGGTGAGCAGCTCCAGCCTGCCGTCGCTGATCCGGACCTGCCCGGCCCGGGTCAGCGAACGCAGCCGCTTGCCGATCCGCACGCCCGTGGCCGTGAACTCCGGTTCCGCCATGTCCTGCCGCCCCCTCGCGGTGTCTCCGTGGTCCCGTGTGCGCCCCCGTTCGGGACGGTCGTCCCGTCGCGTGCAGTCTGCCCGGATGCGGCGCGGAGCACCAGTGCGCGCGGGGCGTGTGCGACAGGCACCGGAAGCACGTGCGCCCATGCGCCCCGGCGCCCTCGCACAGCCGTGCCCCAGGGTGGCTTTGAGTGGCTCAAAGATGCGTTTATGCAGGTGGGGAGCGGTGTGAAAGGTGCCTATGCTCGAAGGTGCCGGCGGTGCGAGGCGCCGTCGGCGACCAGAGTAAGGAGCCCCCGTCGTGAGCACCACCCATCAGACCAGGACCGGCGCCACCCTCGACGTCGACCGCAGTGACGCCGCCTATCGAGGCTGGCTGAAAGAAGCCGTCCGTAAGGTGCAGGCCGACGCCAACCGCTCGGCGGACACGCACCTGCTGCGCTTCCCGCTGCCCGAGCGGTGGGGCATCGACCTCTATCTGAAGGACGAGTCGACCCACCCGACCGGCAGCCTCAAGCACCGGCTCGCCCGGTCCCTGTTCCTCTACGGCCTCTGCAACGGCTGGGTCCGCCCGGACCGCCCGGTGATCGAGGCCTCCAGCGGCTCGACGGCGGTCTCGGAGGCGTATTTCGCGAAGCTGATCGGGGTGCCGTTCATCGCGGTCATGCCGCGCACGACGAGCGCCGAGAAGATCCGCCTGATCGAGTTCCACGGCGGACGCTGCCACTTCGTGGACGACTCCCGGAAGATGTACGAGGAGTCCGCCCGGCTCGCGGTGGAGACCGGCGGCCACTACATGGACCAGTTCACCTACGCCGAGCGGGCCACGGACTGGCGCGGCAACAACAACATCGCGGAATCCATCTTCCGTCAGCTGCGGCTGGAGCGGTTCCCGGAGCCGGCCTGGATCGTCGCGACGGCGGGTACCGGTGGCACCTCGGCGACGCTCGCACGCTATGTCCACTACATGCAGCACGACACCCGGATCTGCGTCGCCGACCCGGAGAACTCCTGCTTCTTCGACGGCTGGACGACCGGCGACCCGGACGTCACCTGTGACTGCGGCTCGCGCATCGAGGGCATCGGCAGGCCGCGCATGGAACCGAGTTTCGTGCCCGGCGCGGTCGACCGGATGATGAAGGTCCCGGACGCGGCCAGTGTCGCCGCCGTACGGGCCCTGGACCGGGCCATCAACCGCAAGGCCGGCGGTTCGACCGGCACCGGGCTGTGGAGCGCCCTGAAGATCGTGGCCGAGATGGTGGCGGAGGGCCGCCGGGGCAGTGTGGTGACGCTGCTGTGCGACCCGGGGGACCGTTATCTCGACAAGTACTACTCGGACGCGTGGCTGACCGGGCAGGGTCTGGACATCACGCCGTACGCGACGGCGATCGACTCGTTCCTGGCGACGGGTGTCTGGCCGGACTGAGACGTCCCCCGATCCGGGGAGACCGGCGCCCGACGTGCGGGTGGCCGGGGTGTGTCGTCTTGATGACGTCTCAAATGGGTTTCTGCGCAGGCGGGTTGGCTCCGTAAGACTGATAAGATCATCCCACTTTCAGTGGGCTGACGGCGTGTCATGAATGCGTCCGGGGGACAGTCTCGAAGGCACCATCGCGCTGCTCACGATCTCGGCGCGCTGCGACTTGAAGAGAGTCTCATGACGTCATTGACCCGGGATCCACTGCTGTGGATCTTGCTTGTGGTGCTCGTCGCTGCGGTCGTCGCGGTGATGCGGGCCCGGAGAACCAACATGGCGCTCCGAAGAACGAGGAAGGACCTGGAGACAGGACTGGGGCAGGCCCGCGGCGACATCGGTCAGCTCCACAACCACATCGCCGCGCTGACCGCACAGCACCAGCGCGACCTCGCCGACGTACGGGCGGACGCGGAGGCGGCGACCAAGGCGGTGCTGAAGTCCGCGATGGGAACGCTCCAGTCGCTGGCCGAGGAACAGCAGGTGCTCCTGGACACCCTGCTGAAGAAGTACGGCGACACCACCGACGTCCTCGCCGATCTGATGTCGGTCGATCACACCGGCAGCCAGTTCGGCCGCCGCGCCAAGGGCATCTCCGTGCTGTGCGGCGGCTGGCTCGGCAGGCGGGAGGGCGCCGCCACCGTCTACGACGTCGCGCGCAGCGCCCAGGGCAGGATCAAGGACTTCGACCGGGTCGGCGTCCACTCCCAGGTCAACGTCTCCCTCGTCGGCAAGGCGGTCGAACCGGTGGCCGTCGTCCTGGCCGAACTGCTGGACAACGCGACGACCTACAGCGCACCCGGAACGCCGGTCGAGGTCAACATCCAGACCGTGCCCACCGGTGTGTGCTTCATCGTGGACGACGCCGGTCTCGGTATGGACCAGGAGACCAAGGACCGGGCGGCGGCACTGCTCACCGTCGACGGACCCGTCGACATCACCGGTCTCGGCGATCCGCCGCGGTTCGGCTTCGCCGTGTGCGGCATGCTCGCCGCCCGCTACGGCTTCGCCGTCTCCGTCGGCTCCGTGTCCCCCTACGGCGGAGTGCGTGCAGTGATTCGTGTACCCGAAAGCCTCCTCGCGGCCGACGCCCCTTCCCCCGCACCCGTCGTCCAGGACGACCCGGGCCCGCAGGCGGCCCCCCAGCGACTGGCGCCGGTCCCGGTCGTGGGCCCCTCGCACGTGGTGGGCACGACCACGGGCGGCCTGCCCAAACGCCGCCGGCGCTCGGGTCCCGTCACGATGGTTCCCGCTCTCGACACCACCGGCCGGGAGTCGACGCCCGAGCCGGCCGGCGAGGTGACGGCGTCGCGGCTCGGGGCCTTCGCGCGCGGCACACACCTCGGACGCGCCACGAACACCACGGAAGGATCTGACGACCAGTGAAGACCGACCTGTCCTGGGTGCTGAACGACGTGCTCGAGGTGCGCGGAGCCCGCCACGCGATCCTCGTCTCGGGTGACGGCCTGCTGCTGCACCGCTCGGACGACATCGGACGGGACGACGCGGAGACGAACGCCGCCGCGATGAGTTCCATGCAGTCGCTGAGCCGCGCCGTCGCGGGCTTCGTCGGAGCGGGACACGGCATCTGGAAGCAGACGCTGCTCGAGTACGACGGCGGCTGGATCTTCCTCATCGCCGCGGGCCAGGGTTCCTACCTCGCCGTCTCGGCCGCACTGGACGTCGACATGGAGGCCGTGTCCTTCCGCATGCAGAAGACGGTGGCCGCCCTGAGCAAGGCGATGAGTGTGGCGCCGCGTGCGGACAACGGTGTCGGTTCATGACGAGGCCCGGCGAGGAAGCCTCCGTCACCAGTGACTTCGTCCGCTCCTACGTCATCACCGGCGGGCGGACACTGCCGGACTCGGACGACCTGGCGTTGCACACCCTGGTCACCCTCGCCCCCGAACGGACACCTCCGCTGGGGGCCGGCCCCGAGGTGACGGCGATCTGGAACCTGTGCGCGGGCGGTTACCTGTCGGTCGCCGAGGTGGCCGGCCACCTGGAACTGCCGGTGGGGGTGGCCCGGCTGCTGCTGACCGACTTATTCGAGCAGGGCCACCTCCTGCGCCGCGCCGAGCCGCCCCGGGCTCAGAACGTTGACAGAGCGACCCTCGAGAAGGTTCTGAATGGACTCCAATCCCTCATCGGCTGAGACGGCCCCTGGATCCATCTACGTCTCCAGCGCGGTGACCAACGCGGCCAAGATCCTGGTCGTCGGGCATTTCGCCGTGGGCAAGACGACGTTCATCGGCTCGCTGTCGGAGATCACCCCGCTGCGCACCGAGGAGAAGATGACGCAGGCGTCGCTCCACGTCGACGACCTCAGGGGCGTGACGGACAAGTCCACCACCACCGTGGCCCTGGACTTCGGCCGGCTGACGCTCAGCGACGACCTCGTGCTGTACCTGTTCGGCACCCCCGGACAGCAGCGTTTCATGCAGCTGTGGGAGGACATGGCCCGCGGCGCGCTGGGCGCGCTGCTGCTGGTCGACCCCGCCAGGCTGGAGGAGACCTTCCCCGTCATCGACCTCGTCGAGCGGTACGGACTCGAGTACGCCATCGCGGTCAACAGCTTCGGCACGGACACGGCGTACGCGGAGGCGGAGGTGCGCGAGGCCCTCGACCTGCTCCCGGACACCCCCGTCGTCTACTGCGACGCCCGCGACCGGCAGTCATCCGCCCACGCGCTGATCGCGCTCGTACGCCACCTGCTCACCCGAGCCGCCTGACACGCCCCATCGCCCGGACCATCGGCCGCGGGCCAGCAGAAGGAACCTCATGGACCGTCAGTCAGTCAGCGCCCCCACCGGCGCAAGATGCCCCCTGCACGACGCCGCGTTCGCCGCCGACCCCCACCAGGTCTACGACCGGGTGCGCGCCCACGGCCCGGCCGGGCCCGTCGAACTCGCACCCGGCGTCGACGCCACCCTGGTCGTCGGCCACGAGACGGCCCTGCGCGTACTGCAGAACTCCACGCTCTTCGCCCGGGACGCCCGCCGCTGGAAGGCGCTCAACGAAGGGCGCGTCGGGCTGGACCACCCGGTGCTCCCGATGATGGCGTACCGGCCCAACTGCCTGTTCACCGACGGCGCCGTGCACCTGCGGCTGCGCAAGGCCGTCACCGACAGCCTCGCCCGGCTCAACATGACCCGCATCCGCCGCGACGTCGAGCCCATCGCCGACTACCTCATCGACCGGTTCAGCGAGCGCGGCCGGGCCGACCTCCTCAACGACTACGCCAAACTGCTGCCGCTGCTGCTGTTCAACCAGCTCTTCGGCTGCCCGGCGGACATCGGTGACACCCTCACCAGCTCCATGTCGGCGATCTTCGACGGCAGGGACGCCCTGCGCGCCAACGAGGAACTCACCGCCTGCCTCATGGACCTGATCGCCCTCAAGCGCCGTCGGGGCGGCGACGACGTCACCTCCTGGCTGATCCAGCACCCCGCCGGCCTGACCGACGAGGAACTCAAGGACCAGCTGGTCATGCTGATGGGCGCCGGTGTGGAACCCGAGCGCAACCTGATCGGCAACGCCCTGCTCCTGCTGCTGGCACCCGGCGCGGGCGGGGGCGGCGCCGGCATGCTGATCGAGGAGGCGATCGATCACGTGCTGTGGAACCAGACGCCCATCGCCAACTACGCCACCCACTACCCGGTGCAGGACGTGGACCTCGGGGGAGTGGTGGCCGAGGCCAACACACCGGTGGTCATCAGCTTCGCCGCGGCCAACAGCGACCCCGCGCTGGCCCACGCCCGCCGGACGCACAGCAAGGGCGCCCACCTGGCATGGGGAGCCGGCCCGCACGCGTGCCCCGCCAAGGACCCGGCGCAGGTCATCGCCGTCACCGCGATCGAGAAGATCCTCAACGCCCTGCCCGACCTGACACTGGCCGTCCACGAGAAGGACCTCCAGTGGCGGCCGGGACCGTTCCACCGGGCACTGGTCGCACTGCCCGTGGCCTTCAGCCCGACACCGGCGACCCGGACGGCCTCCGCCCTCCAGGGCCGTACCGTGCCCGCCGTGGCCGAGCAGCCGGTCCCCACGGCCGCGGCCGCCACGGTCCGCCCGGAACCGGCCAGGAAGAAGGGCTTCTGGAGCAGCTTCCTGGACACCTTCCGGGTCTGATGTGCGGCATGTGACGGGAGCAACACTCACAGGCGCATGACCGAGGTGAGAGGAAGGGTAGGTTCCGGCGGTAACGGTAGCGCCCAGCCACAAGAGGAGCTTCGCGTGACCGCCGTCGGCGTCATACGCGGTACCACCACGGACCGCCGAGCCGTCATCCCCCTCCTCCGGCGCCTGCGTTCGGCCGAGGGACAGGCCGACCCCCTCCCCGTCTGGGAGGAGTTCCGCGCACTGGGTGACGTGGTGCCCGCTCCCTGGGGCGGGTACTTCGTCACCGGGTTCGACGCCTGCAGCCAGGTCCTGCGGGGCCGGAACTGGCTCGCACCGGACTTCGCCTGGCAGGAGCGCCACCCGGACACGGCACGCTGGCAGGACCCGTCGACACGGGAGATGACGCGGACGCTGTCCCGGCTCAACGCCCCCGCGCACACCGCCCAGCGGCGGGCCCTGGGCAACCTCTTCGACCGCGGCACCCTGCAGGCCCTGCGGCCCCGGATCACCGCCCACGTCACCCGGCTCCTGGACCGCCTCGACGCACGACTGCGCGCCCACGGCGAGGCCGACTTCGTCACCACGGTGAGCGACCGGCTCCCGATCCACACCATCGGCCGGTGGCTCGGCATCCCGGCCGGGCACTACCCGCGCATCCTGGACTTCACCCACCGGCAGGTCCACGCCCAGGAACTCCTCCCCACCAAGAGCGACCTGGCGGTCTCGGCGCAGGCCACCCGGGAGATGCGGGCCTACTTCACCGCCCTCCTCGCCCACCGGCGCGCCCACCCCGGCGACGACGTCCTGACCGGCTGGATCCGCTACTGGGACGCCCAGTACCCCGCCGACCGCGCGACCGCCGACCAGACGTTGTACGACCTGACGATGTTCATCACCATCGCCTCTCTGGAGACCACCGCGACCCTGCTGAGCAACGCGGTGTGGTTCCTCACCCAGGACCCCGCCCGGGCCGACCGGCTGCGCCGGCACCCCGAACACGTCGACGGCGCGATCGAGGAGTCGTTGCGCTACGACCCGCCCATCCACCTCAACTCCCGCGTCGCCGCCGCCGACACCGTCCTCGCCGGCGTCCCCGTCGCCAGGGACACCACCGTCCACGTCCTCTACGGCGCCGCCAACCACGACCCGCGCCGCAACGAGAACCCGCACGTGTTCGACATCCTCCGCAAGGGCGCCCACCTCACCTTCGGCGGCGGAGCCCACTACTGCCTCGGCTCGGGCCTGGCCCGCCTGGAGGCCCGGGTCCTGCTCACCCAGCTGCTGGAACGATTCCCCACCCTGCGGCCGGCCGCAGGCCCGACCTATGCGAACCGGATGGTCTTCCGGCGCGTGACCTCCCTGAAAGTGACGACATGACCGCCCTCCCCCTCACGGCTCTCCCGGCCGGAACCGTACGGCAGACCCTGCGGACCCGCCGGGAGGGCGCCGTCCTCACCGTCGAGCTGAACACCCCCGCGGAGGGCAACACCGTCACCGACGCCCTGCTGGACGACCTCCTGGCGGTCCTCCAGGACCAGGACCCGGCGGTCCGCGTGCTGGTCCTCGCCGGCAGCGGGGACGACTTCTGTCTGGGCGGGGACCGCGGCGAGTTCGACCGGCACCTCGCCCACGACCGCACGGGCAGCGGCATCCGCCTGTCGGGGACCAAGGCACGGCGCGTCTGCGACGCCCTCACCGGGAACCCGGCCGTCACC
Source organism: Streptomyces sp. NPDC014991 (assembly GCF_043080665.1). NCBI lineage: Bacteria > Bacillati > Actinomycetota > Actinomycetes > Kitasatosporales > Streptomycetaceae > Streptomyces > Streptomyces sp. NPDC014991. Next base: position 9,533 of record NZ_JBIBVY010000021.1, on the reverse strand, counting down.
ATCGCCCGCGTCCAGGGCAAGGCCATCGGCGCGGGCCTCGCCCTCGCGCTCGCCTGTGACCTGCGGGTCGGGTCCGAAAACGCGACCTTCCGGCTGCCCGAACTCGCCCTGGGGCTGCCCACCGCGTGGGGTGGCCTCCTGCCCCGCCTCATCAGCGAGGTCGGCGCCGCCCGCGTCCGCGAACTCGTCCTCACCGGCCGGGCGTTCACCGCGGCTGAAGCCCTGTCCCTGTCCGTCCTCCAGAAGGTCGTGCCCGCCCAGGAACTGGACGCGGCCGTCGCCGCGTGGGCCGGGCCCGTCGTCCGCCGCCCCCCGGCGGCACTGCGCGTCACCAAGGCCCTGCTCCACTCGCTGTCCGCCGGTTCGCGCCTCGCCGACACCTCCGCGCTGGACGCGGAACTGATGGCAGCGGTCGTGGCCGAGCTGCACCACTCCCGCGGCACCGTCTGACCACCGGCCCGCCGGGCGCCTGCCCAGGAAGGCCACCGCGCCGCGGACCGCACGTCCCGGGCCGTCCCGGCCCGGCGTGCGGACGCACCGGGACGGTGCCGTCCCGTCGGCAGCGGACACCGAGGGATCCCGTCCAGAACCTGCCGTACGCGCCCCGACGGCCGCTCAGGTGTCCGCGTCGTCCTGACCGGGCTCGCCGGCCACCACCACACGCAGGTGCTCGGAGATCTCCGCACGCGCCTGCGCGGCCAGCCCCGCATCGGTCACCAGCGTGTCCACCTGCTCCAGCGTGGCGAAGGAACTCAATCCCACCGTGCCCCACTTGGTGTGGTCGGCGACCACCACGACCCGGCGCGCGGAGTGCACCAGCCGCCGGTTGGTCTCGGCCTCCGCGAGGTTCGGCGTGGACAGGCCGGCCTCCACGGATATGCCGTGCACGCCGAGGAACAGCAGGTCGAAGTGGAGCGTGGCGATCGCCTGGTCGGCCACCGGCCCCACCAGCGAGTCCGACGGCGTGCGCACCCCGCCGGTCAGCACCACCGTCGCCGCCCCCTGCCGCTGCCCCGACGTGCGCTGAGCCGCGTGGAAGACGTCCGCGACCCGCAGCGAGTTCGTCACCACGGTCAGGTCGGGCACCTCCAGCAGATGCTGGGCGAGCGCGTACGTCGTCGTACCGCCCGACAGGGCGATCGCCGCACCCGGCGCGACCAGCCGGGCGGCGGCGCGCGCGATGTCCTCCTTGGCGGTCAGCTCCAGCCCCGACTTCGCCTCGAACCCCGGCTCGTGGGTGCTCGCCTCGACCACCGGCACCGCACCGCCGTGCACCTTCTCCAGCATCCCCTGCCGGGCCAACGTGTCCAGGTCGCGACGCACGGTCATGTCCGACACACCGAGCTTGCGAGTCAGTTCGTTGACCCGCACACCGCCCCGGCGGCGGACCTCGTCCAGGATCAGGGCGCGGCGCTGCTCCGCGAGGAGGTTCTGATTCTCACTCACGTACGCTCCGCTCCCTTCACCGCCACCCGTCCGACACGCCCGGCACACCGGCTCCGACCTGGAAAGTCCCTCGGTCCGGCGGTACGCGGGCGTTCCATCCTTTCACGGGTCGGCACCGGTCGCGCCACCACCTGCCGGTCGCGCACCCGCCCCCGGGCCGACGCACCGCCCGCCCGTCGTCACCAGCATCGGGGAGATTCCGTGAGGAGTGGGACACGGAGCCGCCGGACCGGACATCCTGGGACGCGCACGGCACATACGTCAGGGTGTCACGGGGGAAGTGCGAGAACAGTGGAACGTGCGCAGGAACGCCTCGCGGGGCGGCACGCGGACCGGCCCACCGAGCCGGGCCAGGACCTGGAACTGCTGGTGCACGGGGTCGGCGGCGCCACGCCCGAGAAGATGCTCGGCGACCCGCGCACGGTCCGGGTCACCGGCGACGACACGGCCGCCGTCTTCCGGCGCGCCGAGGACGCGGAAGGCGCCGGTCAGGACGCACGGGCCGCCGGGCGGAGGCCCCGGAGCGGGCCGGTCCGGGAGGCGTACGTCTGGTGCAACCTGACCTCCGGCGACGGCAGCCGCGCCCTGTGGCTGTTGCTGCTGCCGTTCATGGTCGTCAACCTCGCCCACTGGATGCGCCCCGCCGCGCCCGGCAGGCAGCGCACCGTCCGGCTCTACGGCCTCCTCGTGCGCCTGGCCGCCCTCACCCTGACGACGCTCCTGGTCGGCGCCGCCTGCGAGGTCGCCCTGGACCTGGTGGCCTGGCAGTGCGCGGGCGTCCCCGGCTGCGTCCGCCGCCACTCCTGGCTCGGCTTCCTGGCCCCCGCGGCCGGCGGGGCACCCGCCGGCTCCGGGGGCTGGTGGAGCGCGCCCGGCCGCCGGCTCGCCCTCGCCGCGACGCTGCCGGCCGCGCTGACCGGCCTGCTCTGGTACCTCTCGCGCCGCACCTGGAGCGCCTACGAGTCCCACCGCCCGCTGTCCCGCGCCCCGGAGCCGGACACCGACGGCAGCGCGCTGGCCCGCCCCGGCTTCTGGTACGGACGCCGCCTGGTGGCCCGGCTGCGCGCGGCCCACACCGCGACCGGCCTGCTGACGGTGGCCGCCGCCGTCGCCACCCCGACGGCCCGCTTCGACCACCGCCCCGGCGGCCCCGCCGCCCTGGACGTCCTCGGCCTGCTGCTGCTCGCCGCCCTGCTCGTCTGCGCGGGGGTGGCCGTGGGCGTGGTCTGCCGCCGGGGCCGCAGCGAACACCGCCTCGACCAGCGTCTCGACCGGCACCTCGTGCGCCGCCTGCCGCTCGGCGCGCTCGGCCTGCTGCTGCTCACCCTGCTCTACGCCGGCTGGTCCCGGCCCGGCTGGCAGTCCACCGGACGGCTGCCCGGGGACCCGGCCTTCGGTGCCCTCACGGCGGCCCAGGGCCTGCTCGTCGTCGCCCTCGGCGCCGTGGCCCGGGACCTGTACCGGCGCTGCCCCGACCCGCGCGCCGGAATGCGTGGACTCGGCGGCCCCGCCGTCGCGCTGCTCGCCTGCGCGCTGGGCGGCGTGATCTCCGGCGGGGTCGCCCAGCGCGTCGCCGACTGGCTGGACGGCACGCGCGCCCTGCTCGCCGGACCGCCCGTCCTCCTCACCTGGCAGGCGTCCGCCATCCCGCCGCTCCTCGTCGTCCTGCTGCTCCTCGGCGTCCGGCTCGCCCTGGACATCGCCCGGCTCGCCCGCGCCGAACGCGACCGGGTCCGCCGCGAGCACCCCGGTGAACCCGAGGACCCGTCCCGCACCCGCGCCGTCGCGCACGCCCGGGCCATGGCCACGCTCACCGACCGGGCGCCCCTGATCCTCGCCGTGCTCACCGCCGCCACCCTGCTGCTGGGCAGTGCGGCGCTGGCCGGAGCCCTGGCCACCGGGAAGACGCCCGACGGCGCCGCCCGCCGTACCCACCACGTGGTCCAGGCCGTGGCCGAGACCTCGCAGGCGCTGGGCTCCTGGCTGGTGGGGTTCGGTTTCCTGCTGTTCGTGACCTGGGGCCGGCGCGCCTACAAGGACGCCTCCGCCCGGCGCACCATCGGCATCCTCTGGGACGTGGGCACCTTCTGGCCGCGCGCCGCCCACCCTTTCGCCCCGCCCTGCTACGCCGAACGCGCGGTGCCGGACCTGACCTGGCGCATGGCGACCTGGACGCGGCACACCGGCGGCCGGCTCGTCCTGTCCGGCCACTCCCAGGGCAGCGTCCTCGCCGCCGCGGCGGCCTGGCAACTGCCGCCGTCCGTACGGGGACGGGTCGCCCTGCTCACCTACGGCTCCCCGCTGGAACGCCTGTACGGCCGCTGGTTCCCGGCCCACTTCGGCCCGCCGGCGCTCGCCGCCCTGCACCACGACATCGCCTGCTGGCGCAATCTCCACCGCCCCACCGACCCCATCGGCGGCCCCGTCCGCGTCTGCGACGGCACCACCCCGAAGGTCGACCACGAGCCCTTACGGGACCCCCTCGCCTACGGCCGCACCCCCGAGCACCCTCTCCCGGCCCCGATCCTCGGCCACTCCGACTACCAGGCTGACCCCGCCTTCACCCGCGAACGGGCCCACCTCCTCGGCCGCCTGCGCCCGGAGCTGCCGGGACAGCGCCCGGACCCGGGACCGGGCGGAGACCGCGAATAGACCCCGCCCAGCGCCACGCCCGGACCCCCGGGGTGTACGGCCGGGCCGCTCAGGGCAGTTCGGGCAGGTCCTCCCCGAACAGCAGGGTCAGATCGTCGGTGGTCGGGTCGGAGAGCTGGGCGACGCGGCTCGCGTGCCGCTCCACCATCGCCTCGAACGTCTGCCGTGCGGTACGGCCGTTGCCGAACGCGGGGCCCTTCGGAATCGCGGTGAAGTACTTCAGCAGGGCCTCGGAGGCACCCGGGGCCAGCCGGTACTCGTGCTCGTCGGCCTGCTGCTCCACGATCCGCAGGAGTTCCTCGGGACCGTAGTCGCCGAAGGTGATGGTGCGGGAGAAGCGGGAGGCGACGCCCGGGTTGACGGAGAGGAAGCGCTCCATCTCCGCGGTGTACCCCGCGACGATCACCACCACCGCGTCCCGTTGGTCCTCCATCAGCTTCACCAGCGTGTCGATGGCCTCCTTGCCGAAGTCCCGCCCGGCGTCCTGCGGGGACAGCGCGTACGCCTCGTCGATGAACAGCACACCGCCGCGCGCCCGCTGGAACGCCTCCTGGGTGCGGATCGCCGTGGAACCGATGTGCTCCCCGACCAGGTCGACCCGGGACACCTCGACCAGATGGCCCTTCTCCAGCACGCCGAGGGAGGCGAGGATCTCGCCGTAGAGCCGGGCGACGGTCGTCTTGCCGGTGCCGGGGGAGCCCGTGAAGACCAGGTGCCGTTTGACGGAGGCCGCCTTCAGACCGGCCCGCTGCCGGCGCCGGCCCACCTCGATCATGTCGGTCAGCGCGCGCACCTCGCGCTTGACGCTCTCCAGGCCCACCAGCGCGTCGAGTTCCCCGAGCACGTCCTTCGACGAGCGCTGCGGCGCCTGCGGTTCCACGACGGGCGGTTCCCGCTCCGCCGTCTGCTGCCCGGGGATCGCGCCCAGCAGGCCGGCGCCCTGCGGCACCGTCTGAACGGCCGCCTCACGGGGCGCGGGCGGCCGGGGACCGCCGCTCTCGTCGCTGGTGCAGTCCTCCACCACCGGTCCCGTCCCGGGCCCCGCGTCCGGGCCGCCGTCGGCGAACTCGTACCCACCGCGCGCGCACCGCTCCGTGCGGCATCCGCGCAGCGTCGTACGGCAGCCGTCGAGCACATGGAAGCCGTACCCGCCGCTGCCGCTGACCCGGCAGTTCAGGAAGCTGCCCCGGCCGCCCGCGGACACGTAGAAACCGGCCTCCGAGGGGGAGTCGACCGTGCAGCGCTCGATGGTCGGGTCCGCGCCCTTGGTGACGATCACACCCGTCTGGGTGCCGTCCAGGGTGCAGTTGCTGAGCGTGCCGCCGCTGCCGTGGTCGCGGAACCAGGCACCGGTGGCCGCGTCCCGGATCCGGCAGTCGTCCAGCTGCGCGGTCGCTCCGTCGCTCACCGAGACGGCGGTGTTGCGCACCTGGGACAGGTCGCTGTCCACGACGTCCGCGCGGGAACCGCGGTCCAGTACGAACAGGGCGTCCGGCACGTCGTGCACCCGGCAGGAGTCGAGCACCGCGGTCGCGCCGTCGCTCACCCACACCGCCGGATAGTCACCGGTGCTGTCGAAGATCTCGCACTGGTTGGCGTCCACCCGGGTCCCCGGATCCCACACCGACAGGCCGTTGCGCCCGAACTGACGGACCGTCGTCCGGGTCAGGGTGAGCACGGAGCGGGAGCGCAGGTCGACCGCGTTCTCCGGGATGTCGTGGATGCGGCAGTCGGCGAGCGTGAGCACCGCGTCCGTGTCCAGGGTGATGCCGTCGGCGGTGGTGCGGTGCACGTCGCAGTCGGTCAGGTGCGCGGTGGCCCGCTCGGTGACCTGCACCCCGGAGCCGCGCACCTCGTAGATCTCGCAGCCCACCGCCTCCAGCGCGGAGTTCTCCCCGGTCACGGTCAGCCCGGTCCCGGAGGCGTGGTGCACCCGGCAGCGCTCCAGCCGCGGATGCGCGCCGCCGCGGACCGCAACGCCCGCCTGCCCGGCCGCGACGACCTCGCACTCCTCGAACACGCCGCTGCCGCCGTCGAGCACGGTGATGCCGATGCCGGCCGGGTTGTCCACGGTGCAGCGGCGCACGGTCGGGCGGGCGCCGCCGCGGACCTCGATGCCGGCGGCGGACCGGGTGACGATGCGCACGTCCATCAGCTCGGGCGTGCCCTCCTCGACCAGCACCGCGGGCGTGGCCGCGTCCTGGCCCTCCACGTGCAGGTCCTGCACCACGGCCGAGGCCCGCACGGTGAGCGGCACTCCGTCCACGGGCGCGATCCGCACCGAACCGGAGGAGCCCTCGGGCCCACGGAGTGTCACCGCCCGCTGGACGACGAGGTTCTCCCGGTACGTGCCGGGAGCGATGGTGAGGACGTCGCCGTCGGCGGCGGCCTCCAGGGCGGCGGCGAGCGACGCGTACTCACCCGTGCGGCGCCGCCACCGCGATGTACCGGTGTGCGTCACCTGGACCGTGCCCTGTGCCATGGCGTTGCCGTGCCCCCACCTTGTCGTACTGATGCTCGCCGCCCGCCGGGGCGCTGCCGTGGGCGCCGGGACCGCGACCGTGTCCGGCCCTCGGGCCGGAGTGTGTTCGCGCTTCCGTGAGCCTGCGCGCCCCGGGGGTTCACGCACCCGCGGGTCGTCGCCGAAAGTGCTTCGGCCGGTCCACCGTAGCGTGTGCGTGCACGCCGGGTTGACCAAGCCGGAAGGCCGTCAGCTGCCCGTGCCCGCCTTGCCCCAGTCCGGACCTGCCCGGTCCCAGGCCTGGTCCCAGCGGGCGTACCGCCGGCGGACCATGCGCCAGACGGTCAGGCGCCGGCCGGTCTCGACGAGTGCCGCGGTCACCAGGGCCGCGCCCAGCCCGGCGAGCACGGCGTGCGCCGTCGCCGTGGCGGGGTCCAGCGGGCGGGTCGTTATTCGGCCGTGCGGGTCGGACCAGAGCCTGAAGCGGTCCCCACGGTCGGGTGACTCGAGGTCCACGAGGACCTGGCCCTGCCGTCGGCCGCCGTCCGGCGCGCGCCAGTACGCGAGGACGCGGCTGTGGACGTCGCGCCCGGTGGTGGTGTCGGGGTCGGCCTCCGGCGCAGCCCCGCCCAGGTCCCGTACCACCGTGGCGGTGACGAGGTGACGGGCGTGCTGCTGCTGCCGTGCGGACCGCTGGAGCGAGTCCTGGGCGGCGGCGCCGACCAGACAACCCGTCAGGGGGGCGGCCACGGCGATCAGCAGCAGTGCCACGAGGGCCACCCACGCCTCGGCCAGATCCGTCGTCCGGCGCAGCGGATTGCGCCGCCAGCGCCACAGTCCGCCGAGTGCCCGCATGCCCCACCCCCTCCCGGTCCGTCATGACCCCGGCTCCCACGCCCTACCCCGGTCCCGGCCGGGGAGCGGGCCGCCTCACGTCCGCCGGCGTATCTCTCGCCCGCGGCCTCTCATGAATTTCTCACGTCCCCCCAACGACCGGGGACCGGCCCTGGGTTCCCGGCCTCCGGACCGGTGCCGCCCGCTGCCCGGGTGCCGGTGACGTACCCCTGCCGCTGACGTCCGCGTGCCGGTGGCGTGCGCGGGCTACGACAGCACCCGCACCGGGTCGCCGATCCTGATCGTGCCGGGCGAGAGGGGCACGAGGTGCACCCCGAAGAGCAGCTGCCCGCCGATCCTGCGGTGCCGTGCCAGGGTGTGCAGCGGCTCCCGGCCGCGTTCGGCGGAGTCCTGGTCGTTGGTCGTCACCACACAGCGTGCGCAGGCCTTCGGGACGCGGAAGTCCACCTCGCCGATGGAGACCCGCGTCCAGCGGTCCTCGGCCCAGGCCTCGGTGCCGGTGACGACGATGTTGGGCCGGAAGCGGGTCATGGGCAGCGGGCCCTCGTCGGCGTGTCCGCCCCGCGCTATCAGCGAGTTCAGGGCGTCCAGCGAGGCCGTCGTGGTGACCAGCAGGGGGAAGCCGTCGGCGAGGTTCACCATCTCACCGGGCAGCGCGTACTTGGGGACGATCGGGCGGCGGGTCGCCGGATCGTCCAGGTGGACCAGGCGGACGTCGGCCTGGAGATAGGCGCTGCACCAGGCGTGCGCGTCGGCGGCGGCCGGGACGACCTCGACCTTCGTACCGAAGACGTTCACCGGCACGGTCACGGCCGGCTGCGGCACCTCGACCGTCAGCGGTTCCTGGCCGGGCGCGGACAGACGAACGCCGCCGCCGGCCAGAGGCTCGGCGGCGGCTAGCGCGAGGCGCGGATGCTCACGCTGTGTGACGACCTTTCCCCCGTCGTCGATCAGTGACCAGAGCCGGTCCCCGGCCAGACCCCACGGCTCCACGACGGCCTCCCCGGGCGACAGCGCCCGGAACGCCTTGACCGGATGGACGTGGAGCGACTGCACTTCGACGTTTCCCATACCGCCATCGTGCCAAACGACACCGGCGGCCGGGCACGCCGGTCAGTAACCGCGGTACTGCTGTTGCTGGTTGTTGTACGGGTCCTGGTAGGGAGCCGGCGCGGGCCGCGGCGCGGCCGGACGCATGGCCTCGTAGCCGTTGCCCGGCGCCATCGGCCGCTGCTGCTGCTGACCCTGCGGACCGGGATAGCCGCGCGGGGCGCTCGCCTGCTGCGGGATGTACGCCGTGGGCGCGTAGTGCAGCGGTGCAGGCTGCTGCGCCTGCGGGTAGCCGTAGGAGGGAGCCTGCGGGGACGGGGCCGCCGGGAGGGCGGACAGTGCCGACGGCAGGGCGGGCAGGCTGCTGCCCGTGTCGTAGGCGGCGGGGACCCGGATCGGTGCGATCTGCGGGGTGCCCCGCTCGGCCACGAGCGAGTCGTAGATCGGGGTGTCCGGGAAGGAGGCGGAGTAGTAGCCGCCGCCATAAGTGGAGCGGGGGGAGGTCATGGCACATAAGTTAAGCCCACGATGTGCTGGTTGGGGAGACCGGTAAGAGGGTTGTTTTCCGTGTCGGCAGCGACCTGGGATCCCCAATCCGAGCGAACTCGGCAAAAAGGGACACCGATCCACGTTTGGATCGTGTAACGGCCGCGTTCTTACCGGGTTACCGGCGGTTCACCGGCGATCTTCCTGTGCCGTTCGTGGGCGTTCGCCGTACGCGGGAATAAGTTGTGCGGGTAGGGACGACCCGGACCGCCGGGGCGAAAACCGTGAGCCGAAGACCCGATGGGGGCGGACATGTCAATGCCGAAAGGCGCCAACGTAGCTGTGCCGGCCGCGGGCCTGCGCATCGAACTGGGCTGGCGCACCGGGCCCGGGACGCCGGACGTGGACGCCTCGGCGCTGCTGCTCGCCGCCGGGAAGGTCCGCTCCGACGAGGACTTCGTCTTCTACAACCAGCCCGCGCACCCCTCGGCCGTGTCTTCAAAAGATCTTGAGTGGCGGATCATGGTCGGGTGATACGTCGCCATGAACTGTCTGATGTCGAGTGGGAGTTCGTCCGCCCGCT
>NZ_JBIBVY010000020.1:0-154534 GCF_043080665.1 Streptomyces sp. NPDC014991 | reverse complement strand
GGGCGCCATGGCGGAGCCATGGCAACCGACGACAACGCGGCGAGGCGCGGCACCAGGACCCGCGAGCCCGGCATGATCCGAACGAGAGGGCCTAGACGTCCAGCTGGTCGGCGACCGCGCGGAGCAGGCCGGCGATCTTCGCCCCGGAGACCTTGTCCGGGTAACGGCCCTTCTCCAGCTGCGGCGTGATGTTCTCCAGCAGAGTCGTCAGGTCCTGCACGATCGAGGCCAGCTCGTCCGGCTTCCTGCGCTGGGCGGCGGCGACCGACGGCGTCGGGTCGAGCACGATGACCGACAGCGCCTGGTCGCCGCGCTGGCCGGCGACCACCCCGAACTCCACGCGCTGACCCGGCTTGAGCACATCGACTCCGGCGGGGAGAACCGAGGAGTGGACGAAGACGTCACCGCCGTCGTCGCGGGAGAGGAAGCCGAAGCCCTTCTCGCTGTTGAACCACTTGACCTTGCCGGTAGGCACGTCTGTCCTCGTCCTCGTACTCGTCGGGGGAATGCTTCGGGAACGGCTCTTGATAGCACAGAGCGGGTCGACCGTGACCCGCCGCTACCAAGGCTAATGGTCTTCGGGCGGGTGACAAGACGGCCCCCGGCTGTTCTCTCGCGCCAGGAACTACCCTGGTCCGGTGCGTGACAAAACCCAACCGAATTCCACCGCGCCCGGTGACCGGCTGATCCGCGCCGGTGCCGTCGTCTTCTTCCTCGGGGCCCTGGCCACCCTGGTCACGGTGGCTCCGCTGCTGCTCGGCGCGACGCCTTTCCCGACGTACATGTTCGGCCTGAGCATGCTCATGGCCGTGGGATTCCTCGTCGCCGGCGCCGGTGTCCTGCGGTCGGTCGCCGCGGGACGGCGTCAGGCGAGGGACGCCTCCCGGTAGCCGGCGAGCCACGCCGGGAACGCCGACAGGTCGTCCAGGACGACGTCCGCCCCGGCCGCGCGCAGTTCCTCCGCCGGGCACGGGCCGGTCGCCACGGCCACCGAGAACGCCCCCGCCGTACGGGCCCCGCGCACGTCGCCGACGTGGTCGCCGACGTACACGCCCGCGCCGTGCTCACGCAGCGCCAGAGCCTTCTGCTCGGCCCACAGGTCACCGACGACCACGTCCGGCTCGATGCCGAGGTGGGCCAGGTGCAGCTTGGCGTTCGGCTCGTACTTCGCCGTCACCACCATCGTCCGGCCGCCGGCCGCCCGCACCGCGTCGATCGCCTCCCGGGCACCGTCCATGGCGTGCGTCGCGGTGATGGCCGTCGCCGGATACATCTCCCGGTACAGATCGGCCATCACCGGCACCTGATCGGCCGGGAACCAGTGGACCAGCTCCTCGGCGAGCGGCGGTCCCAGCCGGGTCACCGCGAGATCGGCGTCGATGTACGTCCCCGTCCGCTCCGCCAGCGCCAGGTAACAGGCACGGATGCCCGGCCGCGAGTCGATGAGGGTCATGTCCAGGTCGAACCCGACGGTCAGTGAGGAAGCCATAGGCCACATTGTGCCGGTCACCCCCACCCCCCGACACCCGCCCTCCTCCGGCGCCACCGACGCCGACGACACCCCTGGGGCGGGCGCGGGGAACGGCGCGAGCAACCACGCCCCACCCGCACCCGGCGCACACGGCGGAGCCCTCCGCTCACCTGCTCCGCTGGGAGCGCCAGACCAGGTACAGCGCCGTGGCCACCGCCGCTCCCCTGACGACCCACGGCCACGTCTCCCCGACGGCGTCGTTCAGGTGGCCCCGGGCGATCGGCTCCCCCCACCGCCCGTCGTTGCGCCCCCACAGCCACACCAGCCCGGCCGCGACCGCCGTACCCGGCAGCACAAGCACCGCCCACTTCGTCTCCGCGGGTGTCAGCCGCCGGGAACCGTAGGCGATCAGCCAGCCCAGCAGCAGCGGGAGCCAGTTGCCGAGCACGGCGCCGGCGGCCAGCGCGGCGGCGCCCAGCAGCAGGAGCGGGTTGGACCAGCCACCGGCGGGGCCGGGAAGGCGGCGGCGCCGGACGGTCCCGGCCGCGGCGTCGGATCCGGCCCCGGCCCCGGCCCCGTCGGGCTCCGCCATCACCTCGGCCTTGCGGGCGCCGGCGCCGTCCGCCTTCCGGACATCGGGCCCTCCGCCCTCCGGCGGCCGTCTGAGCAGCTCCGGGATCTCCACCCCGCCGACGAACCCCGGCACCGGATCGAGGTCCGCCGGCGGACCACCGGTGCTCGTCCGCCACCAGTCCGGCGGCGCCACCCCGTCCCCCAGCTCGTGCGCGGGCGCGAGATGCGGCGGGGACGGCGCGGCGGGCGGGGCCGGCTCGGCGGCGCGCGGACGCGGCACGGCCCGCCCCCACCGCCCGCGGGCCGCCCGCTCCGTCGGCCCGGGCGCCCGCTCCCGGTCCGCGGGCTGCGCCGGCACGGCGGTGCTGGGCGGCTGCGGCCCCCCGGCGGTGCCGTCCGCCGCCGAGACGACCTCGTCGGGGGTGCCCAGACGCTCCAGGATGCGGCGGACGGCGGCGGGCGAGTCCACCGTCGTCCTCGCCCGCGACCGGTCGATCTCGTTGCGCAGCTCCGACACGAGCCGCATGCGGGTGGCCGACGGCAGCTGCCGTTGCTGCGCGACGTCTCCGACGCGGCTCAGATACTCGTAGACGACCTGGTCGCTCTCGATCCCCACGAAACCCCTCCGGGGTGACGCCGACTGAAACCCCGTGAGGACGGTACCGCCTCTTCCCCGACGCCCCCGGCAGGGGGAAGTCCGCTACCGTTGGCCGGATGAGCCCCGAGGCCCACTCAGTCCCTCGGTCCCTCGCGGAAGCGCTCCGCGCCAGGGACGACGCCTCCCTGGCCGCGCTGCTGCGCAGCCGCCCGGACCTCATCACCCCCGTCCCCACCGACCTGACCCAGCTCGCCACCCGCGCCGGCACGCGGGCCTCGGTGCTGCGCGCCCTGGAGCGGCTGGACCGGTTCGCGTTGCAGACGGCGGAGGCGCTGGCGGTGGCCCCGGACCCGGCGTCGTACGACACGCTGCTGGGGCTGATGGCGGGGGACGCCATGGACGAGGCGGTGGCCGCCGCGCTGCCGCGGGCCCTCGGCACCCTGCGCGAGCAGGCGCTGGTGTGGGGCGACGACGTCCGGCTGCGGCTGGTGCGGACCGCCCGCGAACTGCTCGCGCCGTCCCCGCAGCATCCGTCCCCGACCGGGCTGGGCCCCACCGTGCAGGAGGCCACCTCGGGCATGTCGCCGGGCCGGATCCAGGAGATCGTGACGGCGGCCGGGCTGCCGTCGACCCATGACACGGTGTCCGCGGTGACCGCGCTGACCGGGCTGTTCGCCCACCGCAAGAAGATGGCGAAGCTGCTCGCCGGGGCGCCGGAGGCCGCCCGTGAGGTGCTGTCCCGGCTGGTGTGGGGGCCACCGTACGGGCAGGTCACCGCGGATCCGGCCGCGCATCTGCGCTGGCTGCTCGACCGCGGCCTGCTGCTGCCGACGGCCCCCGGCACGGTCGTCCTGCCCCGCGAGGTGGCCCTGTACCTGCGGGAGGGCCGCGCCCACCGCACTCCCGAACCGCTGCCACCCGCGGTGGCGCCGGCCGCGACGCACAGCCCGCAGGTGGTGGACGCGACGGCCGCCGGGCAGGCGTACACCGCCCTGGCCACCGTCGAGGAGCTGCTGAAGGACTGGGACGAGGGCGGGCCGGCGGTGCTGCGGGCGGGCGGGCTGAGCGTCCGTGACCTGAAGCGGACCGCCGTCGCCCTGGACGTGTCGGAGCCGGTCGCCGCCTTCTGGGTCGAGCTGGCCTACGCGGCCGGTCTGATCGCCTCCGACGGCGAGGCCGACGAGCGGTACGCGGCCACGCCCGCCTACGACGAGTGGCTGGAACTGCCCCCCGCCGAACGCTGGGGCCGGCTCGCCCAGGCCTGGCTGACAGCCACCCGCACCCCGGGGCTGATCGGCGGCCGGGACGCCAAGGACCGCACGCTGTCGGCGCTCGGCCCGGGCCTGGACCGGTCCGCCGCGCCCGAGGTACGGCACCGGGTGCTGGGCCTGCTGGCGGCGCTGCCGCAGGGCGCGGCCCCGGACGCCGAGTCGGTGCTGGCCCGGCTGCGCTGGGAGCACCCGCTGCGCGGCCCCGTGGGTGTCGCCCCGCGCGAGCGCGGCGGGGCGTGGGGGAAGGACGGCGGCGAGGAGGATCTGCGTTCCCGGCTCGCCCGCTGGACCCTGTCGGAGGCCGAACTGCTGGGCGTGACCGGTCGGGGCGCCCTGTCTGCGCACGGACGCGCGCTGCTCGGCGCACCCCCCTCCGCCTCCGGTTCCGGTGCCCGCCCCGGTGCCGCGAGGCCCGCCACGCCCGCGGCCGGGCCGTCGGCGACCGGCTCCCCCGCACCCGGTGGCGCGTCCGCTCCCGGCGCATCCCCCGCCGGCGCCCCGGACCCGGCCGGCCCCGGTGACAAGCTCCCCGTGCACCACCACCGGCCCACCGTCCGGCTCGCTCCCCTCTCCGACGCCGACCAGGCCGTCGCGACCGCCGCCGCGACCCGACTGCTCGCCCCGCTGCTGCCGGAGCCCCTGGACCACGTGCTGCTCCAGGCCGACCTGACCGCGGTCGCCCCCGGCCCGCTGCGCCGCCCGCTCGCGGACACGCTCGGTGTGCTCGCCGACGTGGAGTCCAAGGGCGGCGCGACCGTGTACCGGTTCACACCGGCCTCCGTACGCCGCGCACTGGACGCCGGCCGGGCCGCCGCCGACCTGCACGCCTTCCTCGCCGAGCACTCCCGCACCCCGGTCCCGCAGCCGCTCGCCTACCTCATCGACGACGTGGCCCGCAGGCACGGCCACCTGCGGGTCGGCGCGGCCTCCGCGTACGTCCGCTGCGACGACGACGCCCTGCTGAACGAGATCCTCGCCGACCGGCGCGCCGCCGGCCTGCGCCTGCGCCGCCTCGCCCCGACCGTGCTGGCCTCGCCGAACGACCCGGTGACGCTGCTGGAGGGGCTGCGCGCGATGGGCTACGCGCCCGCCGCCGAGTCCGCCGAGGGCGACGTCCTGATCGCCCGCGCCCACGCACACCGCACCCCGCCGCGCACCGCGCCCGAGCCGGTGCCGGAGGGGCCGCCGCCGCCCGACGCCGCGCTCCTCGCGGCGGCGGTCCGCGCGATCCGGGCCGGCGACCTGGCCGCCACGACCCCGCGCAAGCCCGTCGACGGGTCCCCGGCGGGCGGCGAACTGCCCCGCACGTCCTCCGCCGACACCCTGGCCACCATGCAGGCCGCCGTCCTGACCGGCGACTCCGTGTGGATCGGCTACGTCAACGCCGAGGGTGCCGCCAGCCAGCGGGTCATCGCCCCGATCCGCGTCGAGGGCGGTTTCGTGACGGCGTACGACCACACGGCGGACGAGGTGCGGACGTATCCGCTGCACCGGATCACGGGGGTCGCCGAGCTGGCGGAGGAGTGAGACCGCCCGGTGACGCCGCCGGACCCGGGAACCTGGGGGCAACCCCGGTGGATGAGGCACACTGGACGTTTGGCTATTGCGGAAAGGGTGTGCCGCGCGTGAACGGTCCACTGATCGTCCAGTCAGACAAGACCCTGCTCCTGGAGGTCGACCACGAGCGGGCCGGCGACTGCCGGCGTGCCATCGCGCCCTTCGCCGAGCTGGAGCGGGCACCCGAGCACATCCACACCTATCGGGTGACCCCGCTCGGCCTGTGGAACGCGCGCGCCGCCGGGCACGACGCCGAGCAGGTCGTGGACGCCCTCGTGGAGTACAGCCGGTACCCCGTGCCGCACGCGCTGCTCGTCGACATCGCCGAGACGATGGACCGCTACGGCCGCCTCACCCTGAGCAAGCACCCCGCGCACGGGCTCGTCCTCACCACCACCGACCGCCCGGTGCTGGAGGAGGTGCTGAAGTCCAAGCGGATCGCCCCGCTGGTCGGCGCCCGCATCGACGCGGACACCGTGGCCGTGCACCCCTCGGAGCGGGGGCAGATCAAGCAGACGCTGCTGAAGCTGGGCTGGCCGGCCGAGGACCTCGCCGGGTACGTCGACGGTGAGGCGCACGCCATCGACCTGCTGGAGGACGGCTGGGCGCTGCGGCCGTACCAGAAGCAGGCCGTGGAGAACTTCTGGCACGGCGGCAGCGGCGTCGTGGTGCTGCCCTGCGGCGCCGGGAAGACGCTGGTCGGCGCCGGGGCGATGGCCCAGGCCCGGTCCACCACCCTGATCCTCGTCACCAACACCGTCTCGGCCCGGCAGTGGAAGCACGAGCTGGTGAAGCGGACGTCGCTGACCGAGGAGGAGATCGGCGAGTACAGCGGGACGCGCAAGGAGATCCGTCCCGTCACCATCGCCACCTACCAGGTCCTCACGACCCGGCGGAAGGGCGTCTACCCGCACCTGGAGCTGTTCGACTCCCGGGACTGGGGCCTGATCGTCTACGACGAGGTGCACCTGCTGCCCGCGCCCGTCTTCAAGTTCACCGCCGACCTCCAGGCGCGGCGGCGCCTGGGTCTGACGGCGACCCTGGTCCGCGAGGACGGCCGCGAGTCGGACGTGTTCTCGCTGATCGGGCCGAAGCGGTTCGACGCGCCCTGGAAGGAGATCGAGGCGCAGGGCTACATCGCGCCCGCCGACTGCGTCGAGGTCCGCGTCAACCTCACCGACTCCGAGCGGCTGGCGTACGCCACCGCCGAGGCGGAGGAGAAGTACCGCTTCTGCGCGACCACCGCCACCAAGCGGAAGGTCACGGAGGCGATCGTCCGCCGGTTCGCGGGGCAGCAGATCCTGGTCATCGGCCAGTACATCGACCAGCTGGACGAGCTGGGCGAGCACCTGAACGCGCCCGTCATCAAGGGCGAGACCTCCAACGCGCAGCGGGAGAAGCTCTTCGACTCGTTCCGCCAGGGCGAGATCAGCGTGCTGGTGGTGTCGAAGGTCGCCAACTTCTCCATCGACCTGCCGGAGGCCACGGTCGCCGTCCAGGTGTCGGGGACCTTCGGCTCCCGGCAGGAGGAGGCCCAGCGGCTCGGCCGCGTGCTGCGCCCCAAGGCCGACGGCCACCAGGCGCACTTCTACTCGGTCGTCGCCCGCGACACCCTCGACCAGGACTTCGCCGCCCACCGCCAGCGGTTCCTGGCGGAGCAGGGGTACGCGTACCGGATCATGGACGCGGACGAGATCCTGGCGGAGGGCTAGGGTCTTTCGTTCGGATCAGGCCGGATCAGGGAGCGGGTCCTCGTGCCGTGCATCGCAAGGCGGAGGAGGGCGCCATGGCGGAGCCATGGCAACCGACGACAACGCGGCGAGGCGCGGTGTCAGGACCCGCGAGCCCGGCATGATCCGAACGAGAGGGCCCAGGGTCGGCCCGGGCGGCTGGGCGGTCTAGAAGAACGCGTGGCTGTCCATCCAGCCCTTGGTCTTGCCGGACTTGCCGTAGTACCAGGTGACGCCCTTCTTGTAGGCGGTGCAGTACACGCGCACGTTGCTGCCCGCGAACACGGACTTCTTCACCTTGTACGTGTAGCCGGGGCCGGTGCGCATGTCGGCGTGGTCCCACTGGACGACCGGGTAGGTCGCGTCCTTGATGTTCTTGGTGCACCCGGAGGAGTCCACGGCCCAGGCGCCGGGCGCGGCCAGGACGGTGGCGCCCACGGCGAGGGCGGTGGCGGCGGTCAGACCGCCCACCGCCTTACGGATCGGAAGGGTCGGGAACAGCATGCGGTTTCCCCGTTCGCTCGGTCGGAAGGATCGGACAACGGTTGATCATGCTGTCACACGAGCTGATCGGTCCGAGCGGCAGGAGGAACGCCACGAGGGCGTACGCGGCCGCCAACGGCTGCTGCCACCACGACAGTTCCAGATCGAGGACGCCCTCGTGGGGGACCAGCCACATCGTGCGGGCGGTGAAGACGAGGGCCACCAGCACGGCCGTGCGGGTGCGGCCTTCCGCCAGCAGCACCGCGAGCAGCGGCACGCACCACACCCAGTGGTGGGTCCAGCTCACCGGGCAGACCAGCAGGGCCGTGAACGCGGTCAGCAGGACGCCGTGGCTCTCCCGGCGGGCACGGCCCGCCAGCGCGAGGCCCGCCACCGCGACCGCCGCCGCCGGCAGCGCCCAGGCCAGGCCCGGCGCGGGGTCGTGCAGGGCCCGCGCGAGAAGCCCCCGCAGGGACTGGTTGTCCACGATCCACGCCTTGCCCACCCGGCCGGTCTCGTACAGCCGCCGGGTCCAGAAGTCGGCGCTCGCCGCGGGGAGCAGCAGGAAGCCGAGCAGGACGGTGGCGGCGAGACCGGCCGCCGCCGTGGCCGCCTGTCGCCGGCGTCCGCGCAGCAGCAGGTAGACCACGAAGAGGACCGGGGTGAGTTTCACGCCGGCCGCCAGGCCGAGGGCCAGACCCCGGGCCCGGGCGCCGGGCGGCCGGGTCAGGTCCCACAGGGTCAGGCAGACGACGGCCAGGTTGACCTGGCCGAACAGGAGCGTCTGGAAAACCGGTTCCAGCCAGAGCGCGGCGGCGGTGGCCGTGCACAACCGGGCCGGGGACAGCGGGCGGGACGCCAGGCGGGAGGAGAGGGCGACCAGGCTGGCGAGCAGCAGCGCGTTGCCCGCCAGGGAGACCGCCTTCAGGACCGGGACGGGCAGCCAGGCGGCGGGGACGAAGAGGAGTGCCGCGAAGGGCGGGTAGGTCGCCGGGAGCCGCCACTCGGTGACCGTGAAGCCGTACAGGTCACCGCCGTGGGCCGCGGCGGCGCCCTCGGCCCGGTACACCAGCAGGTCGGCCATCGGGGCCCGCTGCACCACGGACAGGGCGGCGAAACCGCCGAGCGAGAGCACCAGGAGGAGCACAGGAAGGACCGGCAGGACACGGGCGCGCGCAGGGGCAGGGGGGAGGGCCGGGAGGAGAGGCGCCACCGTCCGTTTCCGCACGGATGTGACCTTATGCCGCTTCCGGCGCCACGCGCGCCCTGAATGCCTGCGGCACCGATATTCGGTGGCCCCCGCCCGCCGGCCCCTCTAAAATCTCCGCTCTTGCCCGCCTCCCCCACGGAGTGCCGCCGCCCGGCCGGAAACCGGACGGCATCGTCACAGCCCACGCAGCAGGCCCACCGGAGGCACCCCCTTGTCCACGCCCACCGACGACCCCCTCGCCCGCGAACGCTCCCACCTCGCCGCCTCCCGTGCCGCCCTGCGCGCCATGCGAGAGGACGCGGAGGCCCTGGACATCCGCGACGTCACCGCCAACTGGGTCAACGCCGCAGTGCTCTCCCGGCAGATCGAGGACCGTGTCAAGGCGCTGGCCGACCTCAGCGACACCCCGCTGTTCTTCGGCCGCCTCGACTACCAGGAGCAGCGGTGGGAGACGGGCGGTCGCTTCTACATCGGGCGGCGGCACGTGCACGACGCCCACGGCGACCCCATGGTCATCGACTGGCGCGCGCCCGTGTCGCAGCCGTTCTACCGGGCGTCCCGCAAGGACCCCATGGACGTCGGGCTGCGCCGCCGCTTCGGCTACACGGGCGGGGACCTCACGGCGTACGAGGACGAGCACCTCGGCGACCCGGCCGACCCGGCCGACTCCTCGGGGGGCGGCACCACCAGCAAGCTGCTCCAGCAGGAGATCGAACGACCGCGCGTCGGCCCGATGCGGGACATCGTCGCCACCATCCAGCCCGAGCAGGACGAGATCGTCCGCAGCGGACTCGGCGGCACGGTCTGCGTGCAGGGCGGTCCGGGGACCGGCAAGACGGCCGTCGGCCTGCATCGGGTGGCCTACCTGCTCTACGCCCACCGCGAGCGGCTGGCCCGCACCGGCACCCTCGTCATCGGGCCGAACCGGTCCTTCCTGCACTACATCGAGCAGGTCCTGCCCGCCCTGGGCGAGCTGGCCGTGCAGCAGGCCACCGTGGACGACCTCGTCGCCCACGTGGAGGTACGCGGCACGGACGACGCGCCCGCCGCCGTGGTCAAGGGCGACGCCCGGATGGCCGAGGTGCTGCGCCGGGCCCTGTACTCCCACGTGACCATGCCGGCCGAGCCGGTCGTGGTGGTGCGCGGCTCACGGCGGTGGCGGGTCCCGGCGTACGAGCTGGAGGACATCGTCCGGGAGCTGCTGGCGCGGGACATCCGCTACGGCGCCGCCCGCGAGGCCCTGCCGCAGCGCATCGCGCACGCGGTGCTCGTGCAGATGGAGCGGGCCGGGGAGGCCCCGGACGACCGGGTGCAGGACGCGGTCGCCCGCAACGCCGCGGTGAAGGCGGCCGTGAAGACCCTCTGGCCGGCCGTCGACCCGGCGAAGCTGGTGCTGCGGCTGCTGACCGACGCCGAGTTCCTCGCCGAGCACGCCGCCGGGCTCCTCGACGAGGACGAGCAGCGGACGATCCTGTGGGCCAGGCCCGTGCGAGGCGTGAAGGCGGCCCGATGGTCGGCGGCGGACGCGGTGCTGATCGACGAGGCGACCGACCTGATCCAGCGCACGTCCTCGCTCGGCCATGTCGTCCTGGACGAGGCACAGGACCTGTCCCCGATGCAGTACCGGGCCGTCGGCCGCCGCTGCACCACCGGCAGCGCGACCGTCCTGGGCGACCTCGCGCAGGGCACGACCCCGTGGGCGACCCGGAGCTGGGCGGAGGCGCTGGGCCATCTGGGCAAGCCGGACGGGGCCGTCGAGGAGCTGACGGCCGGTTTCCGCGTGCCGACGGACGTGATCACGTACGCCTCCCGGCTGCTGCCCCACATCGCGCCCGGCCTCACTCCCGTCGCCTCCGTCCGGGAGAACCCCGGTTTCTTCGAGATCCGTACGGTCGCGGAGCCGGCCGGTGTCGTCGCCGCGTGCGCCGAGTTGCTGCGCAACGAGGGCTCGACCGGCCTGATCGCCGCCGACGCCCGGATCCCGGAGCTGGCCGAGGCGCTGACCGCGGCCGGCATCGGGTACCTCGAACCGGGCCAGGAGACGACCCAGGAGACCCGGCTGACCCTCGTCGCGGCCTCCCTCGCCAAGGGCCTGGAGTACGACTACGTGGTCCTGGACGAGCCGCGGGCAGTGGTGGACGGCGAGCCGGACGAACGCACGGGCCTGCGCCGGCTGTACGTGGCACTGACCCGCGCCGTGTCAGGCCTGATCGTCACCCACGCGGACCCCCTGCCCGCCCAGCTCGCCGGATAGCACGCGGCACCGCCCGCGCGGGCCCCACGTCGAGCACGCCCGGCCCGTACCCGCCCGCTCCCGCGCCGGGTACGAGGCGCGGGCCAACGCGTCCCGCTCCCGGGCGCGTGCGAGGCGCGGGCCAACGCGTGCGCCGCCGCTGCGGACGAGCCATCCGGCGGCCCACCCGCGAGCCCCGCACCCCCACGTCCGCCCCCGGGGCCGGCCGCGCGGCCCGCCGCCCTGCCCCGCCCTGGCAGCCCGGCCCCGGGCCCGGGCCCGCCACCCGCAGACCCCGCACCAACGCACTCGCCGGCTGCCGGGCCCGGGTGCGGGTGCGGGTACGACGCGCGGCCCACCGCCCGTTCCACACCCGCGCCAGGGCGAGGGGCAGGGAAACACCGCCCGCATCCGCCGTCCGGCCCGGAACGAGGCGCGCTGCCCACCGCCCGCGCCACACCGGCGGCCCCGCCCCCGACAGCACCCGGCACGCCCGCATCCGCCGTCCGGCCCAGGGCGAGCCGCGACCCGCCGCCCATGCCACACCTGCCGCCAGGACGAGGTGCGCGGCCCACCGCCCGCGCCACACCGGGACCCGGGGCGCGGTACGGGGAACACCATCGGCGCCACACCCGGCACCCCGCCGCACCCGGCAGCACCCGCTCGCTCGCCACCCCTGCCACGCCCTCGCGGCCGGCCCTCGGGCCCCGCCCGCTCCCGGGTGCGCGGTGCGGCCGGTCCCCGGGGACACCCGCCTCCTGGGCCGGCCCAGGCTGCGAGGCGCGCCGGCGCCCATGCCGACCTGCGGCCGAGCCACGCGGGACGCCGCCCCCTGCCGCGCCCTCACACCCGGCCTCCGGGCCCGCGCATACCCGCGGCCCAGGGCGAGGCGCGGGAACACCACCCGCGCCACACCGGCGGCTCCGCCGCACCCCGCGCACCCGCATCCGCGCCGCTCGCAGGCCCGCGGCGAGCCACGCGGGACGCCGCCCCTGCCGCGCCCGCGGTCCAGGGGCCCGTCGGCACGGGTGCCGGAGAACCGCGCTGCCCGCCCCGGCGAGGGGCTACGCGGCGTCGGCGTCCGCGTCCAGGGTGGTGCGCCACCGGGTGACCGCCTCTACCGAGACCGGGCCCTGCCAGCCGTCGGGGCGGGCCGCGCCACCGATGTGGAACGCCGTGAGGCCGCCGGCCCGGAGCCGGGGCACGTGGTCCAGCCGGAGGCCGCCACCCACCAGGATCTGCTGCGCGTACCCGGGCTCGCCCCCGCGGGCCGCCTCGGCGAGCAGGGTGGGCAGGCCGTCGTCCACGCCCGTGGCGGAGCCGGCGGTGAGGTAGGTGTCCAGGCCGGGCAGGTCGGCGAGGTGTTTGCGCAGGGCGTCGCGGTCGGCGGCCCGGTCGATGGCCCGGTGGAACGTCCACCGGCAGCCGTCGAGCGCGGCCACGACCCGCTCCACCGCGTCCAGGTCGACGCCGCCGGCCGCGTCCAGGAACCCGAGCACGAACTGGTCGGCGCCGGCCGCCCGCAGCTCGCCGGCGAGCCCGGCCAGCCGCGTCACGTCACCGGCCGCGAACCCGTCCGCGAGGCGGAGCATCACGCGCAGGTCGATGTCTACGGCGGCGCGGATCGCGGCGACGGTGGCGGGCGAGGGGGTGAGCCCGTCGGCCGCCATCTCGGTGACCAGTTCCAGCCGGTCCGCGCCTCCGGCCCGGGCGGCGACCGCGTCCTCGGTGTCGAGGGCGATCACCTCCAGGACTGCACGCTTGCTCATGGCACCCCATTTCCTCCGCGACTACAGGTCTAGTCCAATCAAAGCCTACGCCCGAACAGGGACGCCCCTCACCCGAAACGGAACCGCGGCGCCGGCGGGCTGGCGGCGCGGCAGAATGCCGTCCATGGCCGACCTCGACGCCCTGCGCCTCCGTTTCACCCACGCCCTGGAAGCCGCCCGCGCCCCCGGCGGCGGCCCCGACCCGACGCCGTACGCCGACAACCTGCTCACCCGATGGCAGGAGCCGCAGCGCCGCTACCACACGGTGGCCCACCTCACCGAGGTGCTCGACCACGTGGACGTCCTGGCGCCCTGCGCCTCCGACCCGGACGTGGTCCGCCTGGCCGCCTGGTTCCACGACGCCGTCTACCTGCCCGAACGGTCCGAGAACGAGGAGCGGTCCGCGCGGCTTGCCGAGCGCGCCCTGCTGGAGGCCGGCCTGTCCGGAGCGAAGACCGCCGAGGTGGCCCGGCTGGTCCGGCTCACCGTCACGCACGACCCGGCCGCCTCCGACCGCGACGGGCAGGTGCTGTGCGACGCCGACCTGGCCGTCCTGGCCTCGCCCCCGTCGGCGTACGCCGCCTACACCGCCCGGATCCGCGAGGAGTACCACTTCGTCCCCCAGGCCGCCTTCCGCACGGGCCGTTCGGCCCTCCTGCGCCGACTCCTGGAACTGCCGAGCCTGTTCCGCACGCCGTACGGCCAGGAACACTGGGAGGCGACCGCCCGCCACAACCTCGCCGGTGAGCTGGAAATGCTGTCGCCCTGAGAACGGCCCCCGCCGTACTGTGCGCGCATGCGGACGATGAGCGGGGACCAGGTGGACGCGGCCGTCGCGAGCTGCACGGCGACACTGCGCGCGGGAGTGGACCGGGACTGGGAGGCGGCCCACGCCGCCGGCATGGAGTGGACCTGCCGTACGACGGCCTTCCACATCGCCCAGGCCTTCACCCACTACGCGAGCCGTCTCGCCAGCCGTGCCCAGGACCGCTTCCCGCTGGCCATCACCCTCCCCGAGGGCACCGACAACGCCGGACTGATCCAGGTCGTCGAGGCGACCGGCGCCCTGGTGGCCGCCGCCGTCCGCACCGCGCCGCCCGGGGTCCGCGCCTTCCACCCGCAGCCCTTCGGCACCGCCGACCGTGAGGGCTTCGCGGCGATGGCCGTCACCGAGGCGCTCCTGCACACCCACGACATCGCGCGGGGTCTCGGCCTCGCCCACGAGCCCGACCCGGACCTCGCCGCGGCCGTCCTCGCCTGGCTCTTCCCCCACGTCCAGCCCGGCCCCGAGCCCTGGCCGACCCTGCTGTGGGCGACCGGCCGCGGCGACCTGCCCGGCCGCGCCCGGGTCACCGACTGGACCCTGTACAACAATCTGGTCCTCCCCACCGGGCGCCTCCTGCTCACCGGCATCCGCCCCGCCGTCGCCGACGATGTGCGCCTGGGCGGCACGGGCGGCCTCGACTGGCTCGGGGACGGCCCGCACGAGGGCACCCGTCAGGCCTGTTCGTATCTGATGAAGGCCTACGAAGCGGGCGTCCACCGCCCGGAGTTCGGTGTCTTCGCCCTCGTCCGGCAAGAGGACGGCCGGGCGATCGGCGGCGTCTGCTTCCACGGCGCCCCGGATGACGAGCGCCGGGTGGAGATCGGCTACGACGTGATCGAGGGCGCCCGCGGCGACGGCTACGCGACCGAGGCGGTGCGCACCCTGACCGAGTGGGCGCTGGCCCGGGACGACGTCGACACGGTCGTCGCGACGATCGCACCGGACAACCTGTCCTCGCAACGGGTGGTGACCCGGGCCGGGTTCGCCCGGGCGACCGTGGAGGAGGAACGGATCGCCCACGAGGAGTACGACATGGACGGCGGCCTCCGGCTCTACGTGCGCCGCGCCTGACGCACCTTCGGCCGGCGCAGCCCGGACGCCCGCAGCAGGCGCACCACCTCGCGGCTGCGGACCTCCACCGCCCCGGCAGCCACCGCGTCCGCGTACCGGTGCGACGGCAGGTCGTAGTGGTCGCGCTCGAAGGCCCGCCGGGGAACGCCCAGGGCCTCGGCGAACCGGTGCAGTTCGTCGTAGGACACATCGCTCACCAGGTGCGACCACATGCGCCCGTGTCCGGGCCAGGCCGGCGGGTCGATGTAGACGGTCATCGGCGCCTCACGAGGGCGCCGTCCCGCCCGTGGCCGAGCCGAGCGAACCCACCGGGGCGACCTTCACACCCGCCTTGTGGCACACCCAGTGCGGGTCCGGGCCCAGTTCCGGCTCCACCTCCAGGGCGTGCGGGTCGCCGTCCCCGCACACCGGGCACAGCGGCCAGCGGCCGTACCGGTCCAGCAGCGCGTCCTGTACGTCCTGCGCGACCAGCCCGGCGACGAAGCCGGCACCCTCCGGCCACTGTTCGACCCACCAGCGCCGCTGCACGACGGAGTCCTCCACCAGCGAGACCACGTCCGGCTCCGCGGTCCGGCCCGCGACCAGGTCCGCGAGCACCAGGGCACGGGCCGCGTGCAACGCCTGTTCCAGGGGGCTGATGGGATCCATGCCCCCATTGTGCGCACTCTTGACCCCGGCACGGAACCGAAAATATCTTTCAGAGGTGACCCAGGACCTGAAGGAAAGTTTCGGCAGTCCGGGCGGCTCCCTCGCCGCCAAGGTGCGCACCCTCGCCCCCTCCATGACCCGCTCCATGCAGCGCGTCGCCGAGGCCGTCGCGAGCGACCCGGCCGGCTGCGCCGCTCTCACGGTCACCGGCCTCGCCGGGCTCACCGGCACCAGCGAGGCCACCGTCGTGCGCACCGCCCGGCTGCTCGGCTATCCCGGCTACCGCGACCTGCGCCTCGCCCTGGCCGGGCTCGCCGCCCAGCAGCAGTCCGGCCGCGCGCCCGCCATCACCACCGACATCGCGGTGGACGATTCCCTGGCCGACGTCGTCGCCAAGCTGGCCTACGAGGAACAGCAGACCCTCGCCGACACCGCCGCCGGACTCGACACCGGCCAGCTGGGCGCGGCCGTCACCGCCCTGACCGGCGCCCGGCGCACCGACGTGTACGGCATAGGAGCCTCCGGGCTCGTCGCCCAGGACCTCACCCAGAAGCTGCTGCGGATAGGGCTCATAGCCCACGCGCACAGCGATCCGCACCTCGCGGTGACCAACGCGGTGCAGCTCCGCTCGGGTGACGTGGCGATTGCCATCACGCACTCCGGGTCGACCGGGGACGTCATCGAGCCGCTCCGGGCCGCCTTCGAGCACGGGGCGACGACCGTCGCCATCACCGGCAGACCCGACTCGCCCGTCACCCAGTACGCCGACCTGGTACTGACCACGTCGACATCGCGGGAGTCGGAGCTGCGGCCCGCCGCGATGTCCTCCCGGACCAGTCAGCTGCTGGTGGTGGACTGCCTGTTCGTGGGGGTCGCCCAGCGGACGTACGAGACGGCGGCACCCGCGCTGGCCGCGTCGTACGAGGCGCTGGCCCACCGGCACCGGAGTGCCTCGCGCTAGAACGTAGGACGGACCGTTCGCGGGGATCCGCGGGCCGGCTGGGCTTGTCGCGCAGCTCCCCGCGCCCCGGTCCGGTTCACTGGCCCCCTGTCGAATGAGTCCTGGAGAGAGCCACCCCCCATGACCTCTCATGACCTGCGCACCGAACTGGCCTCCCTGACCACCGAGGCCTTCCGGCCCGAGCTGGCCGACATCGACCGACTGCCCACCCTGGAGATCGCCCGGCTGATGAACGGCGAGGACGCGGGCGTACCCGGCGCCGTCGCCACCCAGTTGCCGAGGATCGCCGCCGCCGTCGACGCCGTCGCCGCGCGCATGGCCCGCGGCGGACGGCTCGTCTACGCCGGAGCCGGGACCGCCGGCCGGCTGGGCGTGCTGGACGCCTCCGAGTGCCCGCCCACGTTCAACACCGACCCCGCCCAGGTCGTCGGCCTCATCGCGGGCGGCCCCGACGCCCTGGTGACCTCCGTGGAGGGCGCCGAGGACTCCGGGGAACTGGCCCGCAGGGACCTGGACGCGCTGAAGCTGAACGCCGAGGACAGCGTGGTCGGCGTCTCCGCCTCCGGCCGCACCCCCTACGCGGTCGGCGCCGTCGAGCACGCCCGCGCACTGGGCGCGCTGACCGTGGGCGTGGCCTGCAACGAACACAGCGCGCTGGCCGCCGCCGCCGAGCACGGCATCGAGGTCGTCGTGGGCCCGGAGCTGGTCACCGGCTCCACGCGGCTGAAGGCGGGCACGGCTCAGAAGCTCGTGCTCAACATGCTGTCGACCATCACGATGATCCGGCTGGGCAAGACGTACGGGAACCTGATGGTCGACGTGCGCGCCTCGAACGAGAAACTGCGGGCCCGCTCCCGCCGGATCGTCGCGCTCGCCACCGGAGCGGGCGACGAGGAGATCGAGAAGGCCCTCGCCCAGACCGGCGGCGAGGTCAAGCACGCGATCCTGGCGCTGCTCGCCGGAGTCGACGGCCCGACGGCCGCCCGCCTTCTGGAGGAGTGTGACGGCCATCTGCGTGCCGCGCTGGCGCACGCCCCCCGCTGACCCGCACGCTCGGGGCGTGCGCAACGACTCCGCCTCCACCGCGACCGCCGTCCTCGCCCGGGTGGGCGGCCCGGCCAACGTCGTCTCCGTGACCCACTGCATGACCCGCCTCCGGCTGACCCTCGCCGACCCGGCGGCCGGGGACGAGGAGGCCCTGCGGGCCCTGCCCGGCGTGCTCGGGGTGGTGGGCGGCGGGGACGTGTGGCAGATCGTGCTCGGGCCCGGGGTGGTCGACGAGGTCACGGCCGAGGTGCGGGCGCTGCTGGCCGGACGGACCGCCGACGCCGCCCCCGGGGCGGCGGGCGGCCAGGGCGCCCCGGCCACGGAGTCCGCCCGGCGCCGCGACGCCACCCCCGTCAGGACCGCCCTGCGCCGCGTCGCGCACGTCTTCGTGCCGCTGATCCCCGCCCTCATCGGCTGCGGCATCCTGGCCGGGTTCAACGGCCTGCTGCTGAACGCCGGCCTGCTGCCCGCGCTCACCCCCGCGCTGTCCGCGATCGCCTCCGCGTTCATGGCCCTGATCCCGGTGTTCGTCGGCTACAACACCGCGAAGGAGTTCGGCGGCACACCCGTGCTGGGCGGGGCGGTCGCGGCGGTCGTGGTGTATCCGGGCGTGGCCAAGGTGACGGCGTTCGGTGTGCACCTGGCACCCGGACAGGGCGGGGTGCTGGGCGCGCTCGCGGCGGCGTTCCTGGCCACGCGGGTGGAGAAGTGGTGCCGGGGCCGGGTCCCGGGCGCGCTGGACGTCCTGCTGACCCCGGCCGTGACGGTCCTCCTCGCCGGCCTGGTGACGCTGTACGGCCTGATGTACGCGGCCGGCACGGTGGCGACGGCGATCGGCACGGCCGCGACCTGGCTGCTCGCGACCACCGGAGCCCTGGCCGGGCTGCTCCTGGGCGGCCTGTTCCTGCCCCTGGTCATGCTGGGCCTGCACCAGGCGCTCATCCCGCTGCACGCCACCCTGATCGAACAGCAGGGCTACACGGCCCTGCTGCCGCTGCTGGCGATGGCGGGCGCCGGCCAGGTGGGCGCGGCCCTCGCGGTCTACGTCCGCCTCCGGCACGACGTCCCGCTGCGGACGACCATCAGGTCGGCGCTCCCGGCGGGCCTGCTGGGGGTCGGCGAACCCCTGATCTACGGCGTCTCCCTGCCGCTCGGCCGGCCGTTCCTGACCGCCTGCGCGGGCGGGGCGGCGGGCGGGGCGTTCATCGGCTTCTTCGCCATGCTGGGCACCCGGGTGGGCGCCACGGCGATCGGCCCGTCGGGCTGGGCCCTGTTCCCGCTGCTGGCCGGGAACCGCGGCCCGGCCCTGCTGGCCTCGGTCTACGCGGGCGGCCTCCTCACCGGCTACCTGGTGGGCTTCCTGGCGACCTACGTCACCTTCCGGCCCGCCGCCCCCGCCACCCCCGGCGACACCGCCACCGACACCACCACGACCGCCACCACCCCGGCCCCCGGCACCTGACGGGCCCCGGGGACGCCCAGCCCTCCCGCGGCTCGTACGGCGGGCACGAGACGCCGGGGACGGCGAGGCCGGTCCGGTGCGCGCCGGATCGGAGGCGGCGGGCGGCCGGCGGTGGCGAGCGGTGCCGGGGCGGTGGCGGGCGCGCGGTCCGGCATCCGGTGGGGCAGGGCACCATGGTGGGGAGGAGGCGACCGATCGACATGAACCATGCCCAGCTCACCGCCCTCGGACGGGCTCTGCGGCTGCTCGGGGAGCACGGAGAGGCCCTGACCGCCGACACGCCGGACACCCGGCTGCACGAGATCAGGAGCGATCTGCGGCGCGCCCTCGACCTGCTGGACGACAGCGTCACGGCCGGCGCGCCCGCCACCCGGTGCCCCGAGCATCCGCAGGGGCCTGTCGACGACAGCGCCCCCGACCTGTGTCTGCTGTGCGAGACCCGGCGCCGGGCCGCCCGCCGCTCGGAGTTCCAGGGCAGGCCCCGGTCCGGCGAGCCGGCGCCGTCCGCTCCCTCCCGCTACGGCGTCCGCGGCGACCGGCCCCAGCCCCAGCAGCGGTGGCTGCCGGAGCTGTGGAACGGCCAGGAGTGGCAGCTGTGCGGCACACCCCGGCGGGACCTCCGCGAGGCCGAGGCGTACCTCGCGGCCCAGCGGCGCGGCTCCCGGCCGGCCATGGCGTACCGGCTCGTGCACGAGTTCACCGACTACGAGGTGCTGCGGGTGTGGGGAACACCGCTCCGGGTCGACATCGAGCCCATGGGCAATCTGTGACCGGGCCGGCGACCGGGGTCAGCTCAGGGTCTTGATCGCCGACGCGTCGTACGGCGCCAGCTCCTCGAAGCGGTCGGCGAGCACCTTGGCGGCCCACTCCGGGTCCTGGAGCAGCGCGCGGCCGACGGCGACCATGTCGAACTCGCCGTCCTCCAGGCGGTCCAGGAGGTTGTCGAGGCCCTGGACCGGGGAGCCCTCGCCCCGGAAGGCGTGCACGAAGTCGCCGTCGAGGCCGACCGAGCCGACGCTGATGACCGGCTTGCCGGTGAGCTTCTTGGTCCAGCCGGCCAGGTTCAGGTCCGAGCCGTCGAACTCGGGGAGCCAGTAGCGGCGGGTGGAGGCGTGGAAGGCGTCGACACCGGCCTCCGCGAGCGGGGTGAGGATGGCCTCCAGCTCCTCGGGGGTCTCGGCGAGCCGGGCGTCGTAGGCCTCCTGCTTCCACTGCGAGTAGCGGAAGATGACGGGGAACTCCGGGGAGACGGCGTCGCGGACGGCGGCGACGATCTCCGCCGCGAACCGCGCCCGGGCCACCGGGTCGCCGCCGTAGCCGTCGGTGCGGCGGTTGGTGTGCGCCCACAGGAACTGGTCGATGAGGTAGCCGTGGGCGCCGTGGATCTCCACGCCGTCGAAACCGATGCGCTCGGCGTCCGCCGCGGCCTGGGCGAACGCGCCGATGACGGCGTCGATGTCGGCCTGGGTCATGGGCGTGGCGTCCGCGGTGCCGTCGATGCGCAGGCCGGAGGGGCCGTGGGAGGGGGCGTCCGGGAACGGCGCGTCACCCTGGTTGCGGACGGTGCCGATGTGCCACAGCTGCGGGACGATCGTGCCGCCGGCCGCGTGTACGTCCTCGGCGACCTTCGCCCAGCCCGCCAGCTGCTCCTCGCCGTGGAAGCGCGGGACGCGGTCGCTCTGGCCGGCCGACGGGTGGCCCACGTAGGTGCCCTCGGTGACGATGAGGCCGACGCCGGCGGCGGCGCGGCGGGCGTAGTACGAGCGCACGTCCTCGCCGGGGATGCCACCCGGGGAGAACATCCGGGTCATCGGCGCCATCACGATCCGGTTGGGGACGGTGAGGCCGTTCAGGGCGATCGGCCGGGACAGGATCCGGGCCGTGCGGGAGGCGGAGGCGGGGGTCGTGACGGTCACGTGGGGGCTCCTCGGGGTCTCGCTCGGTATACCGTTCGGTATGTGCGCGCGCATTGTTGCACCTGATGAATAAACCCCGTGCACGCCTCCGCGCATTCCGTCCGCACCCTCCTCTCCCCGTGACCCCGGTCACACCGGCACCCGCCGGAAACGCCCGAGGGCGGCACCCCCTGCCTCAGCAGGGGGTGCCGCCCTCGGGCGGAAGGACAGGCGATCAGCCGGAGGCCGATCAGAAGTCCATGTCACCGCCCGGCATGCCGCCGCCGGCCGGCGCGGCGGCCTTCTCCGGCTTGTCGGCGATGACGGCCTCGGTGGTGAGGAACAGCGCGGCGATGGACGCGGCGTTCTGGAGCGCGGAACGCGTCACCTTCGCCGGGTCGATGATGCCCTCGGCGATCAGGTCGACGTAGTCACCGGTCGCGGCGTTCAGGCCGTGGCCCGGGGTGAGGTTGCGCACCTTCTCCACCACGACGCCGCCCTCGAGGCCGGCGTTGACGGCGATCTGCTTCAGCGGGGCCTCGAGCGCGATGCGCACGGCGTTGGCGCCGGTCGCCTCGTCACCCTCGAGCTCCAGCTTCTCGAAGACCTGGGAGGCCTGGAGCAGGGCCACGCCACCACCGGCGACGATGCCCTCCTCGACGGCCGCCTTCGCGTTGCGGACGGCGTCCTCGATGCGGTGCTTGCGCTCCTTGAGCTCCACCTCGGTGGCGGCACCGGCCTTGATGACCGCGACACCGCCGGCGAGCTTCGCCAGGCGCTCCTGCAGCTTCTCGCGGTCGTAGTCGGAGTCGCTGTTCTCGATCTCGGCGCGGATCTGGTTGACGCGGCCGTTGACCTGCTCGGAGGAGCCCGAACCGTCGACGATGGTGGTCTCGTCCTTGGTGATGACGACCTTGCGGGCGCGGCCCAGGAGGTCCAGGGTCGCGTTCTCCAGCTTGAGGCCGACCTCCTCGGAGATGACCTCGCCGCCCGTGAGGATGGCGATGTCGCCGAGCATGGCCTTGCGGCGGTCGCCGAAGCCCGGGGCCTTGACGGCGACGGACTTGAAGGTGCCGCGGATCTTGTTGACGACCAGGGTCGACAGGGCCTCGCCCTCGACGTCCTCGGCGATGATCAGCAGCGGCTTGCCCGACTGCATGACCTTCTCCAGGAGCGGGAGCAGGTCCTTGACCGAGGAGATCTTGGAGTTGGCGATGAGGATGTAGGGGTCCTCGAGCACCGACTCCATGCGCTCCATGTCGGTCGCGAAGTAGGCGGAGATGTAACCCTTGTCGAAGCGCATGCCCTCGGTGAGCTCGAGCTCCAGACCGAAGGTGTTGCTCTCCTCGACGGTGATGACGCCTTCCTTGCCGACCTTGTCCATGGCCTCGGCGATCAGCTCGCCGATCTGGGTGTCGGCGGCGGAGATGGACGCGGTGGAGGCGATCTGCTCCTTCGTCTCGACGTCCTTCGCCTGCTCCAGCAGGGCGGCGGAGACGGCCTCGACGGCCTTCTCGATGCCGCGCTTCAGGGCCATGGGGTTGGCGCCGGCGGCGACGTTGCGCAGGCCTTCCTTGACCAGGGCCTGGGCGAGAACGGTCGCGGTGGTCGTACCGTCACCGGCGACGTCGTCCGTCTTCTTGGCGACTTCCTTGACCAGCTCGGCGCCGATCTTCTCGTACGGGTCCTCGAGCTCGATCTCCTTGGCGATGGACACACCATCGTTGGTGATCGTGGGGGCGCCCCACTTCTTCTCGAGGACGACGTTGCGGCCCTTGGGGCCGAGCGTCACCTTCACGGCGTCCGCGAGCTGGTTCATGCCGCGCTCGAGGCCGCGCCGCGCCTCCTCGTCGAACGCGATGATCTTGGCCATGTGAAGTGGTCCCTCCAGGACTGGGGGTGATTCCTTCGGACCGCGCCCGCGCCCGCGACGGACGGCTCGCCGGCCGCGTGGTTCCTTGCCCCACTTGGCCTGCGGGCCTCACCGACCCGGTCCTCGTTGTCACTCTCACCTTCAGAGTGCTAACGCCAATGATTAGCACTCGGCATGGTCGAGTGCAAGCGCCTCGGGGGGTACGAACCCTCGGTCAGCCCCGCGCGAACACCGGCCGGGACCCACACCCGGGCACGGCCGCGGACCCGGACCCCGCTCCGGACCGGCACGGACCCGGGCACGGCGAAGGGCCCGCACCCTGTGCCGGTGCGGGCCCTTCGCCAACAGAAAACGTTCAGGCGCCGAGGCGAACCATGTCGGCCTGCGGGCCCTTCTGGCCCTGCGAGATCTCGAACTCCACCCGCTGGCCCTCTTCCAGGGTGCGGTAGCCGTCCATCTGAATGGCGCTGTAATGGACGAAGACGTCCGCACCACCGTCGACCGCGATGAAGCCGTACCCCTTCTCCGCGTTGAACCACTTGACGGTGCCCTGAGCCATGCCTAACTCCCCTATTACTGGCCCTTGCACAGATCCGCACTTCGCGAACCCGGGTCAGACCTCACCCCCCACTGGCCGGGGGCGTGCGCCGGAACGCGTCGACCGCGGCTGAATGTATCTGTCCAACTGCCGTCTGCAACAGGTCAATCGGACGAGAAATCTGGACGCGCGCGGTCCGGAATGTGGCGAGAATTCATCCGACTTCGGGGCAAGTCGGGCCTCACAAAGGGCACGAATGCCGCGGAACACCCCAGCACTTTGGCTGTTTCTTGTCGGGCGCGCGGCATGAAATGAAGGGCCGCCGACCCGCGGTCCGCGACCGTGTTCCCCAACTCTACCGCGCTCAATCACACAGAATTGCCCCCTCCGCTTCTCTTACGGAGGGGGCAATCACATGAACGATATGTAACCGGCGTTACCGAAGGTAATGATGCGGCGGATCAGCCGCCGGCGACCGCCGGAATGATCGAGACGCCCGCACCGTCCGGCGTGGCGGTCTCCAGGCCCTGCTCGAAGCGGACGTCGTCGTCGTTCACGTACACGTTGACGAACCGGCGCAGCCGGCCCTGGTCGTCCAGCACCCGGGCGGCGATCCCGGTGTGGTTCTTCTCCAGGTCGGCGATGACCTCGGCGAGGGTCGCGCCCTGCGCGGCGACCTCCGCCGAGCCGCCGGTGTAGGTACGCAGGATGGTGGGGATGCGAACGGTCACGCTCATGCGAGGCCAGCCTCTCGGAAGGAGTCCAGGGTCGGGCGGATGGTGGCGGTGAGACCGGTCCCGGCCACCGCGTCCAGGGTCTTCAGGCCGTCACCGGTGTTCAGGACGACCGTGGTCCTCGCCGGGTCCAGCACGCCGTTCTCGATCAGCTTGCGGGTGACGCCCACGGTGACACCGCCGGCGGTCTCCGCGAAGATGCCCTCGGTCCGCGCGAGCAGCCGGATGGCGTCCACCACCTGCTGGTCGGTGACGTCCTCCACGGCGCCGCCGGTGCGGCGGGCGATGTCCAGCACGTACGGACCGTCGGCCGGGTTGCCGATGGCGAGCGACTTGGCGATCGTGTTCGGCTTCTGCGGCCGCACGACGTCGTGCCCGGCTTTGAAGGCGGTGGACACCGGCGAGCAGCCCTCGGCCTGGGCGCCGAAGATCCGGTACGGACGGTCCTCGACGAGGCCGAGTTCGATCAGCTCCCTCAGACCCTTGTCGATCTTGGTGAGCTGGGAGCCGGAGGCGATCGGCACCACGATCTGGTCGGGCAGCCGCCAGCCGAGCTGTTCGCAGATCTCGTACGCGAGGGTCTTGGAGCCCTCCGCGTAGTACGGCCGCAGGTTGACGTTGACGAAGCCCCAGCCCTCGCCGGCCGAGTCGCCGATCAGCTCCGAGCAGAAGCGGTTCACGTCGTCGTAGTTGCCCTCGATGCCGACCAGCTCACCGCCGTAGACGGCGGCCATGACCACCTTGGCCTGCTCCAGGTCGTGCGGGATGAACACGCAGGAGCGCAGGCCGGCCCGGGCGGCGGCGGCGCCGACGGCACCGGCCAGGTTGCCCGTGGAGGAGCAGGACAGGGTGGTGAAGCCGAAGGCGCGGGCGGCCTCCAGGGCCTGGGCGACGACCCGGTCCTTGAAGGAGTGCGTCGGGTTGCCGGAGTCGTCCTTCACGTACAGCCCGCCGGTCACGCCCAGCTCGCGCGCCAGGTTGTCGGCCCTGACCAGCTCGGTCCAGCCCGGGTTCAGGTTCGGCTTGCCGGCGACGTCCGCGGGGACGGGCAGCAGCGGGGCGTAGCGCCAGATGTTCGCGGGGCCCGCCTCGATGCGGCGGCGCAGCTCTTCGGTGCCGTAGGCGGAGAAGTCGTAGGCGATCTCCAGCGGACCGAAACACTCCTCGCAGGCGAAGACCGGGCCGAGGGGCACCCGGTGACCGCACTCGCGACAGCTCAGGGCCGTGGCGGGACCGAGGTCGACGGTGGAACTGCCGGTGCTTGCAACTGTCTGCACAGCCATGGAGGCGAGGCCCTTTCTCCTCATCTTCCTCACGACGCACTTCGCCGTGAGACGGATTTGGCACCTTCCCTAGCCGGGAGCCTCGCGGAGACGATCAGAACTGATCTACGAGAACCGACTGGAGGGTTGCCGGGGCTTCATCGGGCCGTGTCCCTCTGCCCCTCTGGATGAGCAATATGTGGTTGTGGGGCGCGGGCGACCCCCGACATGCGATGGTCACCGGCGTTGTTCAAGACTGTAACCGAAGGCCAGGACAGTTGAGATAGTCGTCCGTACCGCGAGATGGATCACACGGTGTGTGTGGTCGTGACAGTGAGGAGCCGCAGACCGTGCTGGAAGAAGTCGAGCGCTGGCTGGCCGACCGCTCCTGGTCCGTGACCGACCGCCCGCTCCACCGCATCCTGGCCGCCAAGCAACGCACCGGCCAGACGATCAGCGTCGTGCTGCCCGCGCTCAACGAGGAGGAGACGGTCGGCGACATCGTCGCGGTCATCCGCCACGACCTCGTCGAGCAGATACCGCTGGTCGACGAGATCGTCGTCGTCGACTCCGGCTCCACCGACCGCACCGCGCAGGTCGCCGCGCGCGCCGGCGCCCGGGTCGTCCACCGCGACGCCGTCCTGCCCCGCATCCCCGCCGTCCCCGGCAAGGGCGAGGTGCTGTGGCGCTCGCTGCTGGTGACCGGCGGGGACATCGTCTGTTTCATCGACGCGGACCTGCGCGAGTTCTCCTCCGACTTCGTCTCCGGGATCGTCGGCCCGCTGCTCACCGACCCCGGTGTCGACCTGGTCAAGGCGATGTACGACCGCCCGCTCGGCGGCGCGGCCGGACAGGGCGGCCGGGTCACCGAACTCATGGCCCG
The DNA here is from genome assembly GCF_043080665.1 of Streptomyces sp. NPDC014991. Lineage (NCBI taxonomy): Bacteria > Bacillati > Actinomycetota > Actinomycetes > Kitasatosporales > Streptomycetaceae > Streptomyces > Streptomyces sp. NPDC014991. The sequence goes on along the minus strand of NZ_JBIBVY010000020.1, from coordinate 128,439 downwards.
GCCGCTGCTGAACATGCACTGGCCGCAGCTGGCCGGCTTCGTGCAGCCGCTGGGCGGCGAGTACGCGGCCCGCCGCTCCCTGCTGGAGCAGCTGCCGTTCCCCGTCGGCTACGGCGTGGAGCTGGGGATGCTGGTGGACGCGCTGCACCTGGCCGGCCTGGACGCGCTGGCCCAGGTCGACGTGGGCGTGCGCCTGCACCGCCATCAGGACGGGCAGGCCCTGGGCCGGATGGCCGCCGCGATCTACCGCACCGCCCAGCTCCGGCTGGCCCGCGGCCATCTGATCCGGCCCGCGCTGACCCAGTTCGAGCGCGGCGAGGACGGGTTCGAGCCGCGCACCTACTCGGTGGACACCGAGGAACGGCCGCCCATGGTGGAGATCGCCGAGTACGCCGAGCGGAAGGTGGCGTGAACAGTCCGTATACGGTCCCCTTCCCGGGTGGACCGTACGTTTGAGCGTTTGTGGGCCGGGCTAGGTTGAGGCGTATGGCTTCCACGCACGGCGCTGCTGAACAGGCTCAGGTGCTGGTCGCGTCCAATCGCGGCCCGGTTTCGTATCAGATCGACGAGGAGGGCTCGCTGCACGCCAGGCGGGGCGGCGGCGGGCTGGTCTCCGGGCTGTCGGCGATCGGGTCGGACGCGGACTCCGTGTGGGTGTGCGCCGCGCTCGGCGCCGGCGACCGCGAGGCCGTGCGGCGCGCGGACGGCGCACTGCTGCCGGCCGCGGACACCGGCGGGCAGCGGGTGCGGATGCTCGACATCGACGCGACCGTGCACGCCGAGGCCTACAACGACATCGCCAACTCGGTGCTCTGGTTCGTCCACCACATGCTGTACCAGACCCCGATGGAGCCGGTCTTCGACGCGCGGTTCCGGCGGCAGTGGGCGTCCTACCGGGCCTACAACCAGGCGTTCGCCGAGGCGCTGGCCGAGGAGGCCGCCGAGGGCGCGGCGGTGCTGATCCAGGACTACCACCTCGCCCTGGCCCCGCGCATGCTCCGCGAACTCCGCCCCGACCTGCGCATCGGCCACTTCTCGCACACCCCCTGGGCGCCGCCGGACTATTTCCGCCTGCTGCCCGACGACATCGCCGCCGAGCTGCTCGGCGGCATCCTGGGCGCGGACCGCGCGGCGTTCCTCACCCAGCGGTGGGCGGACGCCTTCACCGCCTGCTGTCAGGTGGTGCTCGGGCCCGACGCCGCCGCCGGCACCCGGATCGGGGTGCACGGTCTGGGCGCGGACGCGGACTTCCTGCGCGGACGGGCCCACCAGGACGACGTGGCCGAGCGGATGACGGCACTGCGCGAGGAGATCGGCCCGGGTCCTGACGGGTCGGCGCGCAGGGCGATCGTCCGGGTGGACCGCACCGAGCTGTCCAAGAACATCGTGCGCGGGCTGCTGGCCTACCGGCAGCTGCTCGACGACCACCCCGAATGGCGGGAGAAGGTCGTCCACGTGGCCTTCGCGTACCCGTCCCGGCAGGACCTCGCCGTGTACCGCGAGTACACCGCCGAGGTGCGGCGGGTCGCGGACGACATCAACGGGCGGTACGGCACGGCGGGCTGGACCCCGGTCGTCCTGCACGTGAAGGACGACTTCGCCCGCTCCCTGGCCGCCTACCGGCTGGCCGACGTGGCCCTGGTGAACCCCATCCGCGACGGCATGAACCTGGTCGCCAAGGAGGTCCCGGTGGTCTCCGACGCGGGCTGCGCGCTGGTGCTGTCCCGGGAGGCCGGGGCGTACGAGGAGCTGGGCGGGGACGCGATCGTGGTGAACCCGTACGACATCGGGGGGACGGCGGACGCGCTGCACGCGGCCCTGAGCCTGCCCGTGGCCGAGCGGGCGGAGCGCTCGAAGCGGCTGGCCGCGGCGGCGACCGCGCTGCCGCCGACGCGCTGGTTCCTGGACCAGCTCGACGCGCTGCGGGGCTGACCGGCCGGGCCCGGCGCCCCGGGCCCGGCCGGCCGGGCCCGTCACCCGAGCTGGGCCGCCAGCCCCCGCAGCAGCTCCACGACGCCTTCCGGGCCGGCCACCACCAGGTCGGCGCGGTCCGCCAGTTCGGTGACCTCCGTGCTGCCGCTGCACACCAGCAGGCCGGGGGTGCCGGCGGCGCGGAGTTCGTCGACCGCGGCGAAGGCGGGCAGGTCGCCCAGGTCGTCGCCGGCGTAGACGACGCAGCCGGCCCGGGTGGCACGGGCGTGGTCCAGGAGGGCCACGCCCTTGTCCATGCCCGGCGGGCGGAGCTCCAGGACCAGGCGGCCGGGTTCGACGATCAGGCCGTGCCGGGTGGCGAGGCCGGCGAGGGGGCCGCGCAGGGCCTCGAACGCGGCCTGCGGGTCGGCGGCGCGGCGGGTGTGGACCGCGAGCGCCCGGCCCTTCTCCTCGATCCAGGTGCCCTGCCCGGCGCCGGCACGCTCCAGCAGGCCGGGCAGTTCGGCGCGGGCGGCGGCCACACCCGGGTGCGGGGGTGGCGCGGTGACCGTGCCGGTGGCCGCGTCCCAGCGTTCGGCGCCGTAGTGGCCGAGGACGGTGAGGTGCTCCAGGCCGGGGACGTCCGCGAAGCCGCCGTACCGGACCGCCACCTCGGGCGGGCGGCCGGTGATCACGGCGACGGAGGCCACCTCGGGGGCGAGCGCGGCCAGCGCGGGCACGGCCCCGGGGTGGGCGCGGGCCTGTTCGGGGTCGGCGACGATCGGGGCCAGTGTGCCGTCGAAGTCCAGTCCGATCACGGCGTCACGGGGCCGGGCGAGCAGCGCGGCGAGCCCGTCCCGGCCGGCCTGGGTGGCCGGGAGCGGCAGCGGGTGCGGGGAGTCCGTCGTGTGGGTGCCCATACGGCGACCCTATCCACGGAAGGCCCGTCCACTCCTCAGCGTTCGGCGCGCCGCGTCTGCCGGATCCGGCGCAGCCGGTTGACGGTGACCGGGTCGTGCGCCAGGGCCCGGGCGTCGTCCAGGAGGGCGTTGAGGAGCTGGTAGTAGCGGACGGGGGACAGATCCAGCTCCTCGCGGATCGCCCGTTCCTTCGCGCCGGGGCCGGGGAACGCCCGGCGCTCCAGCGCGAGGATGGCCTTCTCGCGGCTGCCCAGTTCCATGGGAGCCACCGTAGCGCCGGGCACGGACAGCCGGGCCCGGTGCGGCGGGAGTGCGTGCCCGGCGTCGTGGGGCAGCCGGGAGTCGGACGACACGGCCCGGCAACCTAGCCGGCGGTGCCGCTGTCGGCCGCCGTGGCCGTGGACTGGAGCCGGGTCAGGACGCCGGAGGGGCTGCCGCCGGGGGCGACGGCCTGCCCGATGTTCTGCTTCACGGCCGCGCTGACCGACGCCCAGGAGGTCTTGCCGACGGGGTACAGCTGGGACGTGGGCAGCTGGTCCAGGAAGGGGCGCAGGACCTTGTCGGAGGCCTTGCCGGACGTGCTCATGGCGGTGGAGGCGGAGCCGGTGACGGGGAGCAGCCCGTACGCGCGGGAGAAGGTGAGGACGTTCTTCTCGCTGTAGACGAAGTCGAGGAAGTCGCCGATCTGGTCGGCGTGCCCGTTCTGCCGGAAGCCCATCATCCAGTCGGCGACGCCCATGGAGGCCCGGGCCTTGCCGGTGCGGCCCGGCATCGGCACCATGCCGAACTTCACGCCCTTGCGGCCGGCCTGCTGGATCAGCGTGGGGTGCCCGTTGAGCATGCCGACCTGGCCGTCGGCGAACGCGGCGAAGGCGTCGGCGCGGTTGAGCTTGCCGGGGGCGACGGGGCCGGTCAGGCCCTTGTCGACCAGCTCGTCCTTGAGCCAGGTGAACGTCTCCATGTTCTGCGCGGAGTCGATGGTGTAGGTGCCGACGTCGTCGGTGTAGCCGCTGCCGCCGCCGAGCAGCCACTGCATGGTCTCGGCCTGGGCCTCCTCGGGGCCGAGCGGCAGGGCGTAGGGGTACTTCACGCCCTTGTCCTTCAGGGCGCGGGCGTCGGCGGCCAACTGGTCCCAGGTGGTGGGCGGGGTGAGGCCGGCACCGGCGAACAGGGTCTTGTTGTAGAAGAGCACCCGGGTGGAGGCGGCGAAGGGGATGCCGTACTGGGTGTGCTTCCACTCGCCGGCGTCGGAGAGCTGGGAGAGGAGGTCGGCCTGGGTGCGGATGGAGAGCAGGTCGGAGACCTGGTAGAGCTTGCCGGCCGCGGCGTAGTCGGCGTAGGCGCCGATCTGGGCCAGGTCGGGGGCGTGGCCGGCGTCGACCATTTCCTTGACCTTGCGGTCGACGTCGTTCCAGGAGTAGACGCTGACCTCGACCTTCACGCCGGGGTGGTGCGACTCGTACTCCTCGGCGAGGTCGTCCCAGTACTTCTTGGAGCTGTTGGCGGCGGAGTCGCCGTAGTCGGCGGCGACGAGTCTGAGGGTCACGTCCGAGGAGCCCGTACCCCCGCAGCCGCCGAGAACCGCCGTCATGCCCAGTGCGGACACCACCGCGATCGTTCCTGCCGTACCCCGACGCACCCTCAAAACCCCAACCCTGCTGTCTGACCGTTCGATATATGGACACCTAAGGTCTACACCACGTGAGTGGACTAGACCTTTCCCGGGTAGGAGGGTCACACTAGAGCCCGTGGTGAGACATGTCATCGCCCTCGACGTGGGCGGTACCGGGATGAAGGCCGCCCTCGTCGGCGACGACGGCGCCCTGCTGCACCGCGCCCGCCGCGCCACCGGCCGCGAGCGCGGCTCCGAGGCGGTGATCGAGGGCATCCTCGACTTCGCCGCCGAGCTGCGCGCCTACGGCGTCGAGCACTGCGGCGGACCGGCCGACGCGGCCGGCATCGCCGTCCCCGGCATCGTCGACGAGGCACAGGGCACCGCCGTCTACTCCGCCAACCTCGGCTGGAAGGACGTACCCCTGCGGGCCCTGCTCACCGACCGGCTCGGAATGCCCGTCGCCCTCGGCCACGACGTGCGCACCGGCGGACTCGCCGAGGGCCGGATCGGCGCGGGCCGGGGCGCGGACCGGTTCCTGTTCGTGCCGCTCGGCACCGGGATCGCCGGCGCCATCGGCATCGACGGCCGGGTGGAGGCCGGCGCGGACGGCTTCGCGGGCGAGATCGGTCACATCCGCGTACGCCCCCGGGGCGCCGCCTGCCCCTGCGGGCAGTACGGCTGCCTGGAGCGGTACGCCTCCGCGTCTGCCGTCAGCGCGGCATGGGCCGCCGCCTGCGGGAACCCGGACGCGGACGCCGCGGACTGCGCCCGCGCCGTCGCGTCCGGTGAGCCGAACGCCGTCCGGGTCTGGCAGGAGGCGGTGGACGCGCTCGCCGACGGCCTGGTCACCGCACTGACCCTGCTGAACCCCCGCACCATGATCATCGGTGGCGGGCTCGCCGAAGCCGGGGAAGTGTTGTTCCAGCCGCTGCGGGACGCCGTCCGGCAACGGGTCACCTTCCAGAAACTGCCCACCATCGTCCCCGCCGCCCTCGGCGACAGCGCCGGCTGCCTGGGCGCCGGCCTGCTCGCCCGGGACCTGCTGACGACCACCACTCCCACGACTCCGGAGGTAAGCACCTGATGGCAACCGAGCGGGAAACTCCGGCCCCGGACAGCGCCCCGCGAGGGACGCGGGACGGTGCTGCGGCTCCGCGGCCCGGCCGCGGGACGCGGATCGCCACGGCGGACCCGCAGGTGCTCACCGGCGCACACGTGGTGCTCCCCACCAAGACCGTGCGCAACGGCCGGCTGGCCGTGGACGGCACCCGCATCACCGCCACCGCCCCGGCCGGCGCCCAGGTCATCGACGTCACCGGCCACTGGCTGGTGCCCGGCTTCGTCGACATCCACAACCACGGCGGCGGCGGCGCCGCCTTCTCCGGCAGCGCCGAGGAGATCCTCACCGCCGTCCACGCCCACCGGCGGCACGGCACCACCACCCTCGTCGCCTCCATGGTCACCGACGAGATGGACCTGCTCGCCCGCCAGGCCGGCCTGCTGAGCGAGCTGGCCGAACAGGGCGAGATCGCGGGCATCCACTTCGAGGGGCCGTTCATCTCGCCCTGCCGCAAGGGCGCGCACGCCGAGGAACTGCTGCTCGACCCGGACCCGGCGGACGTCCGCAAACTGATCGACGCGGCGCGCGGCCAGGCCAGAATGGTCACGCTCGCCACCGAGCTGCCGGGCGGCGTCGACTCCGTACGGCTGCTCGCCGAACACGGGGTGATCGCGGCGATCGGCCACACGGACGCCAGCTACGAGCAGACGGTCGAGGCGATCGACGCGGGGGCCACGGTCGCCACCCACCTCTTCAACGCCATGCCCGGCCTGAACCACCGCTCCCCCGGCCCCATCGCCGCCCTGCTGGAGGACGAGCGGGTCACGGTGGAGCTGATCAACGACGGCACCCACCTCCACCCCGCCGCGCTGCAGCTGGCCTTCCGGCACGCCGGCGCCGACCGGGTCGCGTTCATCACCGACGCCATGGACGCGGCCGGCATCGGCGACGGCCGCTACATGCTCGGCCCCATGGAGGTCGAGGTCAGCGACGGTGTGGCCCGGCTGGTGCACGGCGGCTCGATCGCCGGCTCCACCCTCACCCTGGACCGCGCGTTCCGGCGGGCGGTGACCGTCGACCGGCTGCCGGTGGAGGACGCCGTCGCCGCCCTGTCCGCCAACCCGGCCCGGCTGCTCGGCCTCTCCGACCGCATCGGCTCCCTGGAGCCCGGCAAGGACGCCGACCTGGTCCTGCTGGACGCCGACTTCCGGGTGAAGGGCGTCATGCGCCGGGGCGAATGGGTGGTAACTCCCCAACTGCCCTGATCCGCACCGCCTTCGGGAACACGGCCACCCTCCGCGCACTGGGCCGGCCGCCGTCTCTTTGGCATGATCGTGGTCCCGTAACCGACGGCATGCGCAGGGACTTCGAGGGAGGGCGGCCCGGGTGATCCTCACGGTCACACTGAACACCGCCCTCGACCTGACCTATCGCGTGCCGTCGCTGCGCCCGCACACCTCGCACCGGGTGTCGGAGGTCGTCGAGCGGGCCGGCGGCAAGGGCGTGAACGTGGCCCGGGTCCTGGCCGCGCTCGGGCACGAGGTGACGGTCACCGGGTTCGCGGGCGGTGCCACCGGACAGGTGCTGCGGGAGCGGCTCGCGGGCACGCCCGGGCCGGTGGACGCGCTGGTGCCGGTCGCCGGGGCGACCCGGCGCACCATCGCGGTCGTGGACGAGCGGTCCGGCGACACCACCCAGCTCAACGAGCCGGGCCCGCAGATCGCCCCGGCCGAGTGGGGCACCTTCCTGGACCGCTACGAGGAGCTGCTGGCCGGCGCCTCCGCGGTGGCGCTGTGCGGCAGCCTGCCGCCGGGGGTGCCGGTCGGGGCGTACGCGACGCTCGTACGGACCGCACGCTCCCTCGGCGTGCCCGTCCTGCTGGACACCAGCGGGGAGCCGCTGCGCCGCGGAGTCGCCGCGCGCCCCGACGTCATCAAGCCCAACGCCGACGAACTGGCCGAACTCACCGGATCCCACGAGCCGTCACGCGCCACCCAGGACGCCCGCGGGCGGGGCGCCCGCGCGGTCGTGGCCTCCCTCGGCGCGGACGGCCTGCTCGCCGTCACCCCCGACGGCCGCTGGCGCGCCGCGCCGCCCACCCGCGTGCACGGCAACCCGACCGGCGCGGGCGACGCGGCGGTGGCCGGCCTGCTCTCGGGCCTCGTGGAGAACCTTCCCTGGCCGGCGCGCCTGACCCGGGCGGTCGCCCTGGCGACGGCGACCGTCCACGCCCCGGCAGCGGGCGACTTCGACCCCGCGCTCTACACGGAACTGCTGCACCGGGTGGCGGTGACGGGGGAGTCCGGCGCGGCCCGGGCGGAGCGGCGCCCCGCCCGGCGGGACCGGCTCAGCTCTTGACGCGGCCCTTCTTGATCCACATCTGGTCGATCAGGACGTTGCACTTGTCACCGGGCTGGCAGGAGACGGCGATGGTGTTGGACCCCTTCTGGAGGGTCGGCCACACGTAGGACTTCGTCCAGCCCTTGTCGAAGGCACCGTCGGCGGCGCTCCGCCAGTTCTTCAGGCCCAGCTTGCTGCCGAACGGCTTTCCGTTGACGGTGACCGACATGGACTGGTCCTCGCCGGTGGCGCTGTAGTTCACGAAGAGGGTGTACGGGCCGTCCTCGGGGATGTCCTCGACCGTCCAGGTCACCGAGGCGCCGACCTGGTTGAGCCCGCCCACGTAGCTGCCGTCCGCGGACCGTGCGCCGGAGACGTCCGAGGCCCCGGCGGCGCCGCCGGCCAGCTGGAGGCTCTTGTCGGCGCCGTCGGCCTTCGGCAGGTCCCCGGGAGACGGCGTGCCGCTGCCCGTCGGGGTCGGGGAGTGGGGCTGGGACTGGGTCGGGGCATTTCCCGCCTGGTCGCCGGACTTGTCGTCGTCCGTTTTGCCGTTGATCATCGCGATGCCGATGCCGATGACGACCGCGGCGACCACCGCGACCGCGCCGATCAGCAGGCCCTTGGTGTTCGGGCCGCGCCGGCCGGACGTGGGCGGCGCGGGCTGCCGGCCGGCCGGCGCGCCGCCGGGCAGCGTCTCGGGGGCCTGGTAGTGGGCGCTCGGCTGACCGTGGGAGCCCTGCTGCGGTGCGCCCTGACCGTAGGCGGCCTGCGGCGGCTGGCCGTACGGCGCCTGCTGGCCGTAGGTGCGCTCGCCGACCGCGCGGACCCTGCTGACCGAGTTCGGATAGCCGTAACCGCCGCCGGAGGGCGGCTGGGCTCCCCGGGCCTGGCCGTCTGCGTACAGGTAGCCGAACGGGTCGTCGTCCTCGGGCGGGCTCGCGCCGTTGTCGCCGGGCGTCATCCCTTGGGTACTCCTCAACAGGTGCGGGCGTATGCGGTACGGGTGTGGAATGGCGAGCCTACCCGCTCTCACTCGCCCGAACGGGTGACCCGAACCGCATCAACTCGCTGACCTGCGGGTCATCCCGCGCGGCGATGCTGTTTGGGACGAGATCGTTTCTCTACGTACATCCGCTCGTCAGCGGACTTCAGCACCTCGTCCGCCGTCATGCCGCAATGCGCCCAGCCGATGCCGAAGCTCGCGCCCACCCGGACCGCCCGGCCCTCGGCGCGGATCGGCTGGATGATCTCGTTGCGCAGCCGTACGGCGAGGTCCTGGGCGTCGGCCCGGCCGAGGCCGTCGGCGAGGATCACGAACTCGTCGCCGCCGAGCCGGGCGACCGTGTCGCCGTCCCGGACACCGTTGCTCAGCCGCCGGGCCACCTCGATGAGGACCGCGTCACCCGCGTTGTGCCCGAAGCGGTCGTTGATCGACTTGAAGCCGTCGAGGTCGCAGAAGAGGACCGCGAGGCCCTTGGTGCCGTCGTCGCGGCCCTCCTCGGGGGCGGCGGTGTGCACATGGTGGTCGTAGGCGTCGTACGCCTCCGCGTCCGGCGCGAAGTCGAAGCCGTGACCGGCCGGGGCGTCGAAGGCGGGGTGGCCGTAGGCCGCGTCCAGGGACTCCAGCGCGTCGGCCTGCGCGGGCCGACGGCAGAGCCGGGCCGCCAGGCGCGAGCGCAGCTCGGCGGAGTTCGGCAGGCCGGTCAGCGAGTCGTGGGAGGCGCGGTGGGCGAGCTGGAGCTCGCGGCGCTTGCGTTCCTCTATGTCCTCGACGTGGCTGAGCAGGAAGCGCGGGCCGTCGGCGGCGTCCGCGACGACGCTGTTGCGCAGGGACACCCACACGTACGTGCCGTCCCGCCGGCCGAGCCGCAGCTCCGCCCGCCCGCCCTCGGCGGAGGTGCGCAGCAGGGTGCCGATGTCCTCGGGGTGGACGAGGTCGGCGAAGGAGTAGCGGCGCATCGCGGAGGCGGGCCGGCCCAGCAGCCGGCACAGGGCGTCGTTGGTGCGCAGGATGCGGCCGTGCTGGTCGCCGCCCATCTCGGCGATGGCCATGCCCGAGGGGGCGTACTCGAAGGCCTGCCGGAAGGACTCCTCGCTGGCGCGCAGGGCCTGCTGCTCGCGCTCCAGGCGGACCAGGGCGCGCTGCATGTTGGCCCGCAGACGCGCGTTGCTGATCGCGATGGCGGCCTGGAAGGCGTACATCTGCAACGCCTCGCGGCCCCAGGCGCCGGGACGGCGGCCGTTGCGCGGGCGGTCGACGGATATGACCCCGAGCAGCTCGCCGCAGGAGCCGCCCTGCACGCCCGGGGTGTACATGGGCGCGAAGAGCCGGTCGGAGGGGTGCCACTCGTCCTCGAAGCGCGGCGCGGGCCCGTCGGTGTACCACTGGGGGACGTCGTCGTCGTCCAGGACCCAGCCCTCGGTGTGCGGTATGAACACGAGGTCGCCCCAGCGCTCACCCATGCCCAGCCGCCGGTCCCAGGAGTCCCGGGAGCCGGCCCGGCCGGTGATCAGTGCCTCGGCGGCGGAGTTCCCGGAGAAGGCGGCGACGACGAGGTCCCCTTCGGGACGTACCAGGTTGACGGCCGCCATCTCGTATCCCAGGGCGCCCACGACACCGTCCGCGACGGTCTGCAACGTGTCCGCCAGGCTGCGTGCCGTGTTCATGTCGGCCATGACCTGGTGCAGCTGTCGCAGGGACGCAAGGCGGACGTACGGCTCCGACTCGGTCTCCATGCTCGCCCTCCCCCCGAGACCTCGCAGCGAATCAAGGGTTTGTCTTCGGCGTTTCCTTACGCTGTTCTCGCGTTGGCTCCGACGTTTACTCGTAACGACTCTCCGCCACTGAATCACAGCGCGCTGCCCACTCGGTACACAGTGTCAACAATTACTGCCTCCTGTGACTCAAGTCACAGGAGAACGTGAACAATTGAGTGGAGTTTCTGCGTTTCTCCCGTGCGCATTCCGAACACGGAGTGTGCGGCGTGCCCCCATGATGCACGACCCGTGCACAGCCCGTGCACGCCCGCTGCACGGTGGGTGCACGCCCGCGTGCGCCGCTGGTCCTAGGACCCGGCTCGGGCGGAGGGCCGATGCGCCCGGCGCGGTGCGGACACTAGCGTTTCCTGCGTGCTGAAGACTCCCTCACCCATCACCCCCCTGCCTCCCGGGCATGCTGAGGGGGTGAGCAACGACGAGTTCCGGGCCGCGATGTCCCGGCTGGCCGCGGGCGTGGTGCTGGTCACCGCGCAGGAACCGCCGCTCGACCCGGACGACCCGGACGCGCCGGGCGTCGAGGACGTCGGGATGACCGCCACCGCGTTCATGTCGGTCTCCCTCGACCCGCCGCTGGTCCTGGTCAGCCTGCGCGAGGACTCCCGCATGGACGACCTGCTCGCCGAGCAGCCGCTGTGGGCGGTGTCGGTCCTCGCCGAGAGCCAGCGGCACATCGCGGGCCGCTTCGCCATGAAGGGCCGCATCAGCGACCGGCTGCTCTTCGAGGACATCCCCTACGTCCGCGGCGAGGCCACCGGCGCCCCGCTGGCCGGGGGCGCCCTCGCCACCCTGGAGTGCCGTACCGAACAGCGGGTGGCCGCCGGGGACCACACGCTGGTCGTCGGCCGGGTCCTCACCGCGCGCGTGCCCAGCGCTGAGGGCGGCCCGCTGCTGTACTTCCGCGGCAGATACCGGCAACTGGACTGAGTCCGGGTATTCCGCCGCTCCCGTAATTCCGTGGCCCGGGGAAAAGGGAATGCCTAGGGTGCCGGGATGACACTCCGTCTCGAAGAAGTGACACCGGACAACTTCGACACCGCCGTGGGTATCCGCGTCCGCCCCGGGCAGGAACACGCCGTCAGCCCCGTCGTCACGTCCCTCGCCGAGGCGTACGTCCATCCCGCCGGTGTCGCCTGGCCCCGACTGATCGTCGACGGCGACCGGGCGGTCGGCTTCCTCATGGCCTTCTTCGGCATCGACTGGCACCGCGACGGCAGCGTGCACCGCTCCGGGCTGTGGCGGCTGAACATCGCGGCGGACGCCCAGGGCCGCGGGTACGGACGCTTCGCCGTGGACTCGGTGGCGGCGGAGATCCGTCGCCGCGGCGGCAGGGAACTCCACGTCACCTGGCACCCCGGCCCGGCGGGTCCCGAGGACTTCTACCTCCGCCTGGGCTTCAGGAAGACCGGTGAGACGAGCGGGGACCAGACGGTCGGCGTGCTGGAACTGTGACGGCCGTGGTGGGGGGCCGGCCAGGGACCGGACGACGAGAGGTCCTCACCCCAGTCTCTAACCCCAGTCCCGGCCCGTGCGTCCGCGCTTGGTCTGGGCGCGCTGCTTCTTCTCCCGCAGCCGGCGTTCGTTGATGCCGCGCGGGATGCGCGTCGGCCTGCGGGGCTTCGGCGGCGGCGCGGTGGCCTCCGCGAGGAGAGCGGTCAGGCGTACGGCGGCGGCCTCGCGGTTGCGCCACTGGGAGCGATGCTCGGAGGCCCGTACGGACAGCACCCCGTCGACGAGCCGGCCGGCGAGCCGCTGGAGCGCCCGCTCCTTCCACACCGGCGGGAGCGCCTCGGTGCCGGCGAGGTCGAAGCGCAGCTCGACCTGCGAGTCGCTGGTGTTGACGTGCTGTCCGCCGGGCCCGGAGGACCTGGAGAAACGCCACGCCAGCTCGGCCTCGGGAAGCGAGACCGAGCCGCGGATGAAGTAGGGCCCGGACATGTATGCCATGTTCCCGGTCCCGCGGGGTGCACGTCACCTGGATTTCCGGTTCGGTAAAAAAGGTAAAGGCATCCGGAACCGGCGGGACCCCCCTCGACGTTGTTCCGGGTGACGGTAGCTTCGTCGGCACAGATGTGCACGTATGCACGGGTATCTAGGGAAGGGACTCCCAACATGGCTGTAAGCCTGTCCAAGGGTGGCAACGTCTCGCTCACCAAGGAGGCTCCGGGCCTGACCGCCGTCACCGTGGGCCTCGGCTGGGACGTCCGCACCACCACCGGCACGGACTTCGACCTGGACGCCTCCGCCATCGCGGTCAACACGCAGGGCAAGGTCTATTCGGACGGCCACTTCGTCTTCTTCAACAACAAGCAGACCCCGGACAACTCCATCGTCCACACGGGCGACAACCGCACGGGCGAGGGCTCCGGTGACGACGAGGCGATCAACGTCAACCTGGCCGCGCTCCAGGCCGACATCGACAAGATCGTCTTCCCGGTCTCCATCTACGACGCCGAGAACCGCGGCCAGAACTTCGGCCAGGTCCGAAACGCCTACATCCGGATCGTCAACCAGGCCGGCGGCGCCGAGATCGCGCGCTACGACCTGTCGGAGGACGCGGCCACCGAGACGGCCATGGTCTTCGGCGAGCTGTACCGCAACGGCGCGGAGTGGAAGTTCCGCGCGGTGGGCCAGGGTTACGCCTCGGGTCTGGTGGGCATCGCCCAGGACTTCGGCGTCAACGTCTGACGAACTCCCCGCCTGCGCGGGGCCGGGCACGTGAGGCCGGCGGCGCCGCCCTTCCCGGGCGCACGCCGCCGGTCCCCCGCCGTCACGGGTGGCGCGGCTTGCCGTCGCCGTACAGCCAGTCCTTCCAGATCGCGCCGAAGTCCTTGTCCGGAGCCTTCTTCTCCACGTACGCGGTGAACTCGGTGGTGCTCGCGGTGCCGTGGCGGTGTGCGGCGGCCCAGCCCTGGATGATGTCGTAGAAGGTGTCGTCGCCGGTCGTGCGGCGGATCTTCTCCAGGACCATCGCGCCGCGCTGGTAGACGGGGCTGTCGGAGATGTGCGCGGCGCTGGACGGCTTCGCCGGCGGGAAGGCCCAGATCTCCTCGTGGTCCCCGTCGTAGAGGCGGGTGAAGGTCTCCCGGGTGCTGGGACCGCCGTGGTCCTCGTCGTACAGCCACTCCGCGTAGGTGGCGAAGCCCTCGTTGAGCCACATGTCCCGCCAGGACGCGGGAGTGACCGAGTCGCCGTACCACTGGTGGGCGAGTTCGTGCACGAGGGTGGGGGTGTCGGGGGCGCCGGGGAAGACGGGGCGCGTCTGGGTCTCCAGGGCGTACCCGGCGTCGTCCGGGCGGTCGACGATCGCGCCGGTGGAGGAGAAGGGGTACGGCCCGAAGTTGGTCTCCTCCCAGTCGATGATCTCCGGTATCTTCGCGAGCACCTTGGCGCTCGCCCGTGCCTGGGTGGGGTCGACCGCGGTGACGACGGGCAGGCCGTGCGGGCCGGTGGTGCGGGCGATGTCGTAGTGGCCGACGGCGACGGTGGCGAGGTAGCTCGCCATGGGCTGGGCGGTGTGCCAGTGGTAGGCCGTACGGCCGCCCTTCGTGCTCCGGTCCGTCAGGTCGCCGTTGGACACGGCCTGGAGACCCTTCGGCACGGTGACGGTGATGTCGTAGGACGCCTTGTCGGCAGGGTGGTGGTTGCCGGGGAACCAGGCCATGGAGCCGACCGGTTCGCCGAGGCCGAGGGCGCCGTCGTCGGTGGGCAGCCAGCCCTCCTTGGAGCCGTCGGGGTCGGTGAGGGTGCGCGGGGTGCCCGAGTAGCGCACGGTCGTGCGGAAGGTCTCGCCGTCGCTGAGGCCGTCGTGCGGGCGGACGGTGAGTTCCTGGCCGCTACGGCTCCAGCGGGCGTGCCTGCCCTCGACGATGACCGAGTCGACGCGCAGCCCGGCCAGGTCGAGGTCGAACGCGGACAGGTCCTGGGTGGCCCGGGCGGTGATGACCGCCGTGCCGGTGAGGTGGCGGGTGTCGGGGGTGTAGTCCAGCGTGAGGTCGTAGTGGCCGACGTCGTAGCCGCCGTTGCCGGCCTCGGGGAAGTACGGGTCGTGCACACCGGACCCGCCCGCGGCGTCCTGTGCGCCGCCGTCGCACGCGGTGCCGGTGACGGTGAGGAGAAGGAGGGCGGCGACGGCCGGGACAAGGCGCACGGATCTGGACATGTCAGTGATCCTAGAGGGACGGGACGCACCGCGGGCGGGGCCGGGCGGACCGCCGTGACACCATCTCTTCCGTGCTCGACATCGGCTACGCCCTCTCCAACCGGTTCCCGGACCCGCCGCAGACGGACTACCGTCGCGCGGACGTCCACGCGCTGCGGCACGACCTGTTCTGCGGGGACGTGTACCTCGCGGACACCGAGACGGACCGGGAGCTGTCCACAGCCTGGGGATGGGTGCCGGTGCTGGACTTCGCGTGGGCGCTGTGCGACATCGTGGAGCGGCTGGACCAGGACCCGATGGGCTCCCGCGCCGCCCGCCCGCAGCGGGCCGAACTGGACTTCACCGAGTCCAGCGACGCGCTGCTCTTCGAGCGCCGCTTCGGCTGGGTCGAGATCACCTCGGACTGGCAGCCGGCCGAGGAGGCTCCGCTGAGCTTCGCCCACACCGAACTCCGGCGCGAGGCCCGCGACTTCCTGCACGACCTGATCGCCGACCTCACCGACCTCCACGAGGAACTCGCGGAGAACCCGGCGCTCTGGACCCTCCAGGCCCGCTTCCCGCGGGTGCCGTGACTCAGCCCTCCACCCGGATTCCCAGCCCCGCCGCCAGCGCCGGAGCCAGGTCCAGGAGCTGACCGGTGCTGATGACCGCCCCGGAGAGGCGGTCCAGGCCGCGGGTCACGTCCAGGGGGGCGGCGCCGCGCAGGTCCACGTCCGTCAGGGTCGCGCCACCGAAGTCGGCGCCCTTCAGCGCGCAGTCGGTGAACTCCACCCGCTCCAGCCGCGCACCGGCGAAGTCCGGCTCGACCAGGACACAGGACTCGAAGACGACGTCCTTGAGGCGGGCCTCGCGGAGGTTCAGGTATTCGATCTTGCCGCCGCGGATCACCACCCGCTCCAGGACCGCGCCGTGCATCTGGGTGCCGCCCAGGCGCGCGCCGGCCACTTCCACGTCGCGGAACGTGGCCTCGGCGAACTGCGTGCCGACACCCCGCAGCCCGGTCAGCACCGAGTCCAGCACGCGGGCCCGGCCCAGCGCCGTGCCGTCCACCACGCAGCCCGTCAGCGCGCAGTCCATGAACCGGGCGCCCATGCCGTCCTGCCCGGCCAGGTCCAGCTCCCGGAACTCCAGCCCGTCGTAGTCCCCGTCCGGCTCCAACTCCGGCCCGGCCCAGGGCTCCAGGTCCGGCAGCCGCACCTCCGGCCGCCGCGCGCCCCGCACCGCTGCCCCAACTCCTGCCCGCTTCGCCGGCCCGCCACCCGCCGCTCGTCCCACCATGCCCCCATGCTGCACCCCGCCACCGACAGCCACCCCGGACCGGGGAGCCACCGGCCGGCGAGCGGCAGCGGGGGCGATGCGCCGATGTCACGTTCCCGCGGGCCGGACCGTCGTACGGACGGAGCAGGTGAACCGACCCGGGGAGACACCCATGCACCGCATCACCGTCATCGGCGGCGGCTTCGCCGGACTCACCGCCGCGATCACCGCGGCCGAGGCAGGCGCCAAGGTCACCGTGTACGAGGCCCACGACACGCTGGGCGGCCGGGCCCGCACCGCGGCGGGACCGTACCGGACGGGCGAGGGACCGCACGCCTTCTACGCCGGCGGCCCGCACTGGGCCTGGCTGCGCCAGCGGGAGCTGACCGGCCCCCTCGCCGTGCTGCCGCCCCTGGAGGCCACCCGGCTGCGGCTGCGCCACCACGGCGTCCTGCGCCGCACCCCGCCCTTCGCGCTCCTGAAGCTGCTGCGGCCCCGGCTCGGCCCGGCCCCCGTCGACACCGACTTCCTCGGCTGGGCGACCGGGATCGCCGGCGAGGAGGGGGCCCGGGCCGCCGCCCACTACGCGGCGGTGGCCCTGTTCCACCACGACCCGGGCAGCCTGTCCGCCGCGTTCGTGCAGGAGCGCCTGCGCCGGGCCACCAGGCTGCCGCCGGAGGCGCACTACCCGCGCGGCGGCTGGGGCGCGGTCGTCGACCGGATGGCGGCGAGGGCCTGGAACATGGGTGTGCGGATCGAGACCGGGGCCCGGCTGGACGACCTGCCGGACGGCTCCCCCGTCGTCGTCGCCACCTCCCTGCCCGCCGCCCGGCGCCTGCTGCGCGACCCCACGCTGACGTGGCCCAGCGGCCGTACCGTCCTGCTCGACCTCGCCCTGCGCACCCGGCGCGGGGACCCCTTCGCCGTGTGCGACCTGGACGCGCCCGGCTGGCTGGAGCGGTTCACGGCGCAGGACCCGGCCCTCGCACCGGCCGGGGAACAGCTGCTCCAGGGCCAGTTCCCGGTCGGACCCGACGGGACCCGGGCCGACGGGCTCGCCCGTGCCGGACACCTGCTGGACCTGGCGTTCCGAGGCTGGCGGGAACGGGTGACCTGGCGCCGCGAGGCCGTGGCGGACGGCCGTACGGGAGCCGTGGACCCGCCGGGCAGCACCTGGCGGGACCGGCCCGCCGTGGACCGCGGCGACGGGATCTACCTCGCGGGTGACCAGGTGGCCGCCCCTGGCGTGCTGTCGGAGGTGTCCTTCAACAGCGCGGTGACCGCGGTGTCCCTGATCCTCGGCCGGTCCGCCCGCGACCTCGAGGAGGCCTGAGCAGGCCCGGGCGGGCCGTCACGGACGGGAGACGCCCGCGCCCCCACCCGGATGCGGCACACCCCGATCCGTGGTGTTCTGGCGAGATGAGTGTCGGCCGAACGGGTGAGCCCCCGGCGGCGCCGGTCCCCCCGGCGGACGGAGCCGATCCGCACCGCTGGTGGGGACTCGTCGTCATCGCCCTCGCGCAGCTCATGGTCGTTCTCGACGCGACGATCGTGAACATCGCGCTGCCCTCCGCCCAGCACGCCCTGCACATGTCCGACGGCAACCGGCAGTGGGTGATCACCGCCTACACCCTCGCCTTCGGCGGACTGCTCCTGCTCGGCGGCCGGATCGCCGACCTCGTCGGCCGCAAACGCGCCTTCGTCGTCGGACTCGCCGGTTTCGCCGCCGCCTCCGCGCTCGGCGGCGCGGCCACCAGCTCCGGCACGCTGTTCGGTGCCCGCGCGCTCCAGGGCGCCTTCGCCGCCCTCCTGGCCCCCTCCGCGCTGTCCCTGCTGACCACGACGTTCACCGACCCGCGCGAGCGCGGCAAGGCCTTCGGCATCTACGGTGCCCTCGCCGGCAGCGGCTCGGCGATCGGGTTCATCGTCGGCGGCCTGCTCACCGAGTACCTGAACTGGCGCTGGTGCCTCTACGTCAACGTGCCCATCGCGATCGCCGCCGTCCTGGGCGCCCTCGCCCTGCTCCACGACCGCCCCGGCCACGCCGGCGTCCGCCTCGACGTACCCGGCGCCCTCCTCGGCTGCGGCGGACTGGTGGCGGTGGTCTACGGCTTCAGCGAGGCCGAACCGCGCGGCTGGACCGACCCGCTGGTCCTCGCCCTGTTCGCGGCTGGCATCCTCCTGCTCGCCGCGTTCGTCCGGTGGCAGGCCCGGGCGCCCAGCCCGCTCCTGCCGCTGCACATCGTCCGGGACCGCGACCGCGCGGGCTGCTTCCTCACCATGATGCTCGCGGTGATCGGCATGTTCGGGCTGTTCCTGTTCATGACCTACTACCTGCAGGACATCCTCGGCTACTCGCCCGTCCGGGCGGGGCTGGCCTTCCTGCCGCTGACCGCCGCCGTCATCACCGGATCCACCCAGATCTCCGCGCGCCTGCTGCACCGCGTGGCACCACGCCTGCTCATGGTGCCGGGCATGCTGCTCGCCGCCGCCGGCCTGCTGCTCCTGACCCGGATGACCGTCCACTCCACCTACACCGGCGAGATCCTCCCCGCCCTGCTGCTGCTGGGCCTCGGCATGGGCCTGACCTTCATGCCGGTCTTCGCCACCGCCACCGCCGGTGTCGCACCCCGCGACGCCGGAGTGACCTCCGCGACCGTCAACACCTCACAGCAGGTCGGCGGCTCCATCGGTACGGCGCTGCTCAACACGGTGGCGACCACCAGCAGCGCCGGTTACCTCGCCGCGCATCTGCGCCGCCCGGCCGACAGGGCCGCCGTCGTCCCGGCGGGCGTGGTGCACGGCTACACCGTCGCCATCGGGTGGGCGGCCGGCGTGATGCTCCTGGCGGGCCTGGTGGCGGGCCTCATGGTGACGGCCAGGGCGCCCGGGCAGGGGGCACCGGCCGACACGCCGGTCCCGGAGCCGGTGCCCTGACCGACCTGGCCGGCAGCGAGGTTCAGCGGTCCGACCCGGCGAGTCCCGCGAGCGCCCCGTCCGTGAGCCGGTACACCGTCCACTCGTCCTGCGGGCGGGCGCCGATCGCCTCGTAGAAGCCGATCGCGGGCCGGTTCCAGTTCAGCACCGCCCACTCCAGCCGCTCGTAACCGCGCTCCACGCAGATGCGGGCCAGTTCGGCCAGCAGCGCCCTGCCGTGCCCGCCGCCGCGCGCGGAGGGACGGACGTACAGGTCCTCCAGGTAGATGCCGTGCGCCCCGCGCCACGTGGAGAAGTTCAGGAACCACAGCGCGAAGCCGACCGGCTCGCCGCTCGCGTCGTCCACGGCCAGGTGCGCGAAGGCGGCCGGCCGCTGTCCGAACAGCGCCTCGCGCAGCTGCTCCGCACCGGCCCGCACCTCCTCCAGCGACTTCTCGTACTCGGCGAGTTCACGGACGAGGGCATGGATGACGGGGACGTCGGCGGGGGTCGCGGTGCGAATCATGGGGGGAGGTTAACCGGCCGGTCCCCCGGGTTTCAGTGCCGTCCCGCCACCCGGTCCGCCACCTTGGCCAGGCGGGAGGACTCCGTGCCGGGGTGGAGGCGTTCGCGCTGGTCGGCGGCGCGGTAGGTGGCGTACATGCCCTGGACGCCGAGCCAGCGGAAGGGTTCCGGCTCCCACCTGCGGACCTTGTGGTTCACCCAGGGCAGGTCCGTCAGTTCGGTGCGGCCGCCCTGGCCGGAGTCCTGCTGGACCAGGTCGCGCAGGGTGCGGGCGGCCAGGTTGGCGGTGGCGACACCGGAGCCGACGTAGCCGCCCGCCCAGCCGAGGCCGGTGGAGCGGTCCAGGGTGACCGTGGCGCACCAGTCGCGCGGCACGCCCAGCACCCCCGACCAGGCGTGGGCCACCCGCGTGCCCGCCAGGGACGGGAAGAAGCGGGTGAGGATCTCCCGCAGGGCCTCGACGGTGGCCTCCTGGGTGCGGCCGTCGTTGTCGGTGCGCGAGCCGAAGCGGTACGGCACCCCGCGCCCGCCGAGCGCGATGCGACCGTCGGCGGTGCGCTGGGCGTACATGTAGGCGTGGGCCATGTCGCCGAGGGTCTCCCGGCCGTCCCAGCCGATCGCCGCCCACTGCTCCTCCGTCAGCGGCTCGGTGGCGATCATGGACGAGTTCATCGGCAGCCAGGTCCGCCGCTGGCCCTTGAGGGAGGCCGTGAAGCCCTCGGTGCAGCGCAGGACGTAGGGGGCGCGGACGGTGCCGTACGGGGTCACGGCGTGCTTGGGACGGATCTCCGTCACCGGCGTCGACTCGTGGATGGTCACGCCGAGCGCCTCCACGACCGTGGCGAGCCCCTTGGCCAGCTTGACCGGGTGCAGCCGGGC
Source organism: Streptomyces sp. NPDC014991 (assembly GCF_043080665.1). Taxonomy (NCBI): domain Bacteria; kingdom Bacillati; phylum Actinomycetota; class Actinomycetes; order Kitasatosporales; family Streptomycetaceae; genus Streptomyces; species Streptomyces sp. NPDC014991. Next base: position 108,079 of record NZ_JBIBVY010000020.1, on the reverse strand, counting down.
CCCGTGCGGGGTCCAGGCCGAGCCGACCGCGTCCGCGACCCGGATCCGCCGGGCCGTCTCCCGGGCGCCGTACAGCTCCCGGTCCGTCTCGCCGTACGCCAGCTCGTGCTCGTGGAAGGCCCGCAGCCGCGCCAGCTGGGCGGGTGTGGTCGCCACTTCCAGCACGCCGCCCCGGTGCACGTCGGCCTCGATGCCCTCCGCGCCGGCCACCGCGATCACCTCGGCCACGGTGTGGTTCATCGCCTTCTGCAAGCGGACGGCGGCCTCACGGCCGTGCAGCTTCGCGTACCGGTCCCGGCCCGCGACGCCGTTGTAGAGCCAGCCGCCGTTGCGGCCGGAGGCGCCGTAGCCGCAGAACTTCTGCTCCAGGACGGTGATCCGCAGGAAGGGGGCCGCCTTCTTCAGGTAGTACGCCGTCCACAGGCCCGTGTATCCGCCGCCGACGATGACGACGTCCGCGGTGGCGTCCTGGGACAGCGGCTCCCGTACCGCCGGAAGACCGTCGTCCGCGTACCAGAAGGAGATCCCGCCGTTCACGACACTGCTCGCCGAGCTGCTCATGGCCGGGACGTTAACCCCTGAGCACGGCCGGTGTCTCCTTCGGATTCCATGGTTTTCCACGGCCCCTGACCAGCGGATAGCAGGCCAGCCCGATCAGTGCCGCCACGAAGTGGCCGAAGTCCGTGAACGTCGGGCCGGCCGCCAGCGGCAGCCCGAACACGGCCAGCACCGCCAGCAGGTACCCGTACCGCCAGGGCACCGCGATCCGGTACGCGAGCACCGCGATCACCCCCGCCAGCGCGTAGCTGACCCCGATGTCCAGGGTGTCGAACGCCGAGCGGGGAGCCACGCCCTCCCTGATCGCCCGCAGCAGCACCCCCTCACTGACCAGCGAGGCCAGGACGTGCGCGAGCAGGCAGACCGCCAGCCAGCGGACCGTCCCCAGCCACCGCTCGGCCGGCGCGTGGAACACCGTGTACAGGAAGGCGTACGGGATCCAGTGGCCGCCCTCGATCCACAGCGCGCTCACCACCAGTACCCGCACCGGGCTGCGCGACAGCTCGTGCAGGTTCGTCGACCGGTGCCGCAGGAAGCGCTGCTCGAACTCCGGCGGCATGTGGTGCAGGACGACCGTCGTGACGAACAGGATCCCCAGCCACACGTAGGTGCCGGGAGCACCGCGGACATACGCCCGCACCTTGCGCACACCCCGCCGAAATCGCATGCACCGATTCAGCCACGCCGACACCGCCCGGCATGTGATCGACATCCCCGGCGATCCCCGCCACGCCGTCCGGACACGGCGGCGAAGACCTGCGCCGGACCCCCGGGCCGGCCCGCCCCCGAATCACCGCGGGGCCGCCCGTGAGCCCCACTCGTGTCAGGACGCCCGGGCGTCCGCGGCGGGCTCGAGCGCCTCCCTGCACCAGGTACGGAAGTCCGTCGGTGTCGGCTCGGCGGTCGCCCAGTCCGCGTCGTGGATGCCGTGGTCCTGTGCGGCGAACGCCTCGGTCAGGTCCTTGAGCGTCCGGTCGCCGGCCCCTCGGGAGCGGAGCAGCGACGCGTGGTCGCCGAGGTCGTGCGGCGGTAGGTGACCGGATGCCCGAGTTCCTGGCTGATGACCTCGGCCATACCGTCAGGGAGCGCGAAGCGGAACCACGCTCCTGCTCGAGGGCATCCGCGTCCGCTGAACGACGGAAGGCCGGCCAGGAGGATTCCTGGCCGGCCTTTCCGTGGTGGAGCCCCCTGTCGGATTCGAACCGACGACCTACGCATTACAAGTGCGTTGCTCTGGCCGGACTGAGCTAAGGAGGCCTGCACGCGCGCGTGGCACCGCCGTGCCTGTGCAGTGTACCCAGGTCCCGGCGCGGCTCCGCGGGGAATTTCCCCGAAGTTCACAGGGGCCGGGGTACTGACAGAGCGAGTGAACGCCAGGTACCGTCTCGATCCAGTTCACTCACGTGGACTACACCAACCACCTTCCTACAACGGATCGTCCGGCACGTTCCTGCCGGTAGAAGGGGTCCATTCACCATGGCCACTGTCACGTTCGACAAGGCGACCCGGATCTACCCGGGTTCCACCAAGCCCGCCGTCGACTCGCTGGAGATCGCGATCGAGGACGGCGAGTTCCTCGTCCTGGTCGGCCCGTCGGGTTGCGGGAAGTCCACCTCCCTGCGGATGCTCGCGGGCCTGGAGGACGTCAACGGCGGCGCCATCCGCATCGGTGACCGCGACGTCACGCACCTGCCGCCCAAGGACCGGGACATCGCCATGGTGTTCCAGAACTACGCCCTGTACCCGCACATGACGGTCGCCGACAACATGGGCTTCGCGCTCAAGATCGCCGGCGTCAACAAGGCGGAGATCCGGCAGAAGGTCGAGGAGGCCGCGAAGATCCTCGACCTCAGCGAGTACCTGGACCGCAAGCCGAAGGCGCTCTCCGGTGGTCAGCGCCAGCGTGTCGCCATGGGCCGTGCGATCGTGCGTGAGCCGCAGGTCTTCCTCATGGACGAGCCGCTGTCCAACCTGGACGCCAAGCTCCGCGTCTCCACCCGTACGCAGATCGCGTCCCTCCAGCGCCGCCTCGGCATCACCACCGTGTACGTGACCCACGACCAGGTCGAGGCCATGACGATGGGTGACCGCGTGGCGGTCCTCAAGGACGGTCTGCTCCAGCAGGTCGACTCGCCGCGGAACATGTACGACAAGCCCGCGAACCTCTTCGTCGCCGGTTTCATCGGCTCCCCCGCCATGAACCTGGTCGAGGTGCCGATCACCGACGGCGGCGTGAAGTTCGGCAACAGCGTCGTCCCCGTCAACCGGGACGCGCTGAAGGCCGCCTCCGACAAGGGTGACCGCACGGTGACCGTCGGCGTCCGTCCCGAGCACTTCGACGTGGTCGAGCTGGGCGGCGGCGCAGCCACGGCCCTGACGAAGGACAGCGCGGACGCGCCGGCCGGTCTGGCCGTCTCCGTGAACGTCGTCGAGGAGCTGGGCGCCGACGGCTACGTCTACGGCACCGCCGAGGTCAGCGGCGAGGTCAAGGACCTGGTCGTCCGCGTCAACGGCCGCCAGGTGCCGGAGAAGGGCGCCACGCTGCACGTCGTGCCGCGGCCGGGCGAGATCCACGTGTTCTCCACGTCCACCGGTGAGCGGCTGACCGACTGACGGCACACCTCGTACGGCAGGGGCCCCGCGCGCACGGCGTGCGGGGCCCCTGCCGCGTGGGGGGGGCGATACCCCGGCGCGGTAATCATTCCGGGCGGTCGCGTCAACCCGTTACCCCGAAAGCGGCGTCATTCCATCCCCCATAGGAGTGACTGAATGTCGCCATGTCACTACCGGGCGCTAACCTCACACGCGTGAAGCACTCCACCACCCCACAGACGCGACGCGGCCACCGGGGCGGCCCTGCCCGCCGGATCGGCCGCACACTCGCCCTCGTCCTGCCCGTCTTCCTGGTGCTCTCCGGAACCCTCGCGGTCACCCGGGTCAACTGGACGGGGAGTCCCTCCAGTTCGGTGCTGGCCGCCTCCGACGTCTCGTCGGCCGCGGTCCCCGTCAGGAAGGCCGCCGCCCGGGCGCCGCAGGACGTGCTCCGCGACCACCTGATGACCGAACTCCAGGAGAAGAACCCCGGGGTCGTCCTCACCCACCTCCAGCAGGCCGTCAACGGACATCCGGCGCTGGCCCGGCACTGCTCCTCCATCGCCCGCGCCCTCGGCAGGGCCGCGGTGGGCATCTACGGCGCCTCGCGTGCCCAGTCGTACGCGCGCCCGGTGTGTGACACGGCCTTCGCCTCGGGCGTCCTGGCCGCGCACAGCTGAGTACCGGCGGGCACCGGCAGCCGCTCCGGGAGCGTGTTGCCGCCCGCACCCAGTGGTGGGGCGCCACGTACAGTGCCGTCATGACCCATCCGAGCGCCGCGTCGCGCCCCACTCAAGCCGTGGTCCTGGCCGGTGGCCAGGGCTCCCGGCTGCGCCCGTACACCGACGACCGGCCGAAGCCGATGGTCGAGATCCCCGGTACGGGGACGCCGATCATCGGCCATCAGCTCACCTGGCTCGCCGAGGAAGGCGTCACGGACGTGGTGGTCTCGTGCGGCCACCTCGCCGACGTCCTGGAGAAGTGGCTCGACTCGGCCGACCTCCCCGTCTCCGTCACCACCGTCGTGGAGAGCGAGCCCCTCGGCCGCGGCGGCGGCCTGAGGTACGCGGCCGCGCGCCTTCCCCACCCCGAACAGCCCTGGTACGCCACGAACGGGGACATCTGGACGCGGTTCTCCCTGCGCGACATGGCCGACTTCCACGCGGAGCGGGACGCGGTGGCCACGCTGGCGCTGGCCCGTCCGCGGATCCCCTGGGGCGCGGTGAAGACCGACGGGTTCGGGCACATCACCGACTTCATCGAGGCCCCGCCGTCGACGTTCGAGATCAACGCCGGCGTCTACGTCTTCTCCCCCGGATTCTCCGCGATGCTTCCCGAGCGCGGGGACCACGAGCGGACCACGTTCCCCCGGCTGGCCCGGGAGAAGCGGCTCGCGGGTTTCCCGATTCCGCACGGGGCCTACTGGCGGGCCATCGACACGGCCAAGGACCTCACGGAGGCCGCCAAGGAGCTGGCGGCGCTGGGGCGGTAGCCAGGGGGCCGAGTGCCGGGATGCGCCCACCTCGAACGTGCGCCGCCCCACCTCACGACCGCCTGACCGCACGACCGCACGGAGAAGGGCCCCGTACCGACCTCGGTACGGGGCCCTCCTCGTCCCGCGGTGTGTCAGCCCAGCAGGCCGCCCACCAGGCCCGGCCGGCCCGAGGTCGAGCTGCCGCCCGAACCGGTCGTGCCGCCGGTCGACGTGGTGCCGCCCGTCGAGGTGGTGCCGCCCGTGCCGCCCGTGCTGGTCGGGCCCGCCGTCGTGCTGGGGGCGCCGCCGCCCGTGGGCGGGACCCGGCGGGGCAGGACCTGGCCGGTGGTGCCCTGCGTCTGGCTGGGCGTCGTGGTGGTGGCGCCGGTGTCACGGCCGCTGGTGCCGGGGGTCGTGGCCGCGCCGGAGGGGACCGCGCCGGCCGTGGCGCCGCCCGTGGGGGTGCTGGTGGCCGCCGGGGCCTTCCTGTGCCGCTTGCCGGGCTCCTGCGGGAGCGGGGAGCCGGGGAGCTGGTTACGGGGGGCCTCGCCGGGGCCGGGGACGACCACGCGGCTGGAGTCGCGGACCGCGCCGCCCAGCAGGGAGCCGACGAGGAGGGTGAGGCCGACGCTGACGGCCGTCAGCACGGCGCCGCGGCGCAGGACGTAGCGGCGCAGATCCCAGATGTCGGCGCGGGGGCCGAGCCGGCGCCAGGCGCTGCCGGCGAGGCGGCCGTCGACGGAGTAGACGGGCGCGCCGGCGATGATCAGCGGGGACCAGGCGGCGAGGTAGATGATGTCGGGCGCGTCGTAGGCGGGGACCGTCTTCCAGCTGACCGTGACGAGCAGGGCGGCGGAGAGCAGGGCGCCGACGCCGGCGGCCACGCGCTGCCAGCAGCCGAGGACGGTCAGGACGCCGACGACGACCTGGAGGAAGGCGATGACCAGGCCGGAGCCGACGGGGTGGTGCAGGGCCAGCTGACGCAGCGGTTCGGCGACGTCCCAGGGGTGCAGGGTGTTGAGCCAGGTGACCATGGAGCCGCGCTTGCCGCCGTCGAAGTAGACCGGGTCGCACAGCTTGCCCATGCCGGCGTAGAGCGAGATGAAGCCGAGGAAGACACGCAGCGGGAGCAGGACGACGCCGAGGTTGAACCGGCGGCCGGGGTAGTAGGCGTGCCGGGCCGGGTCGTCGCCGTGGCGCTTGGCCGACCGTGCGCCGCCGCCGTCCGTGCCGGCGTCCGTGTCGGCCGGGTGGGCGTCGTACGGGTCGTAGCCGGTGTCGGGGTAGGTCTGCTCGTCGTAGGCGCCGGCGACCGTGCGCATATGAGGCAGGAGGCGGGTGCCGTCGGCCTCGGCGGCGGTGCGCTGGTGGCCGACGACGGGGGTCTGGACGGTCTGGTCCAGGGCGTCGTACGTGTCGGCGTACCCGGACCTGACGCGCGGGACGACCCGGGTGCCGCGGGCCACGGGCTCGTCGGTGTTGCGGACACTGCTGCCCCGCACGGCCTGGAGGAGCCGGTGGGCGCCGGTGTCGTCGGGGGCGGACCTGCCGCTCCACACGACGGGACGGCGGCGGCCGGTGGCGCCCGCGTGGCCCGCCGTGCCCACGACGGGCATCCGGGACGTGTCCTGGCCGGCGCTCAGGTGCCGGGCGATCCGCGGGGACTGGCTGCGTTTCGCCGACGCGCCGAGCTGCACGCGGAAGCTGGCGTGATTGACGATGACCTGCGCCGGATCGCTCGGCACCTTCACCATGCTCAGCGCGGGAGCGTCGTCGAAACCCGACGAGCGGTCCCCCGTGGGTGTGCGGGGTGTTCTGGTGTCCACACTCATCTAACCGAGTGATGTGGCGTTAGGACACTGTCCCGACGGGCCGGAAGTGTCCGGACCCCGTCAAGAACCGCCCGCCACGCCCCATGGGTGCCGGAATTACCCCACGGGGGCGAGGCGCCGGACGGGTGTTCGTTCTCCGCTCCCGTCCGGGCGGTTCTCAGCTCCGCCTGCGGGCCGCCTCGTAGAGCACGATGCCCGCGGCCACACCTGCGTTGAGCGACTCGGCGCCGCCCGGCATCGGGATGCGCACGCGGTAGTCGCACGTCTCGCCGACCAGGCGGGACAGGCCCTTGCCCTCGCTGCCGACGACGATGACGACCGGGCCGCCCAGGGCCGCCAGGTCGCCGACCTCCACCTCGCCGTCCGCCGCAAGACCGACCACCGCCACGCCGGCCTTCTTGTACGCCTCGAGCATGCGGGTCAGGTTGGTGGCGCGCGCGACCGGCGTGCGGGCGGCCGTACCGGCGGAGGACTTCCAGGCACCGGCGGTCATGCCGGCCGAGCGGCGCTCCGGGACGATCACGCCGTGGCCGCCGAAGGCGGAGGCGGAGCGGACGACCGCGCCGAGGTTGCGCGGGTCGGTGACACCGTCGAGGGCGACGACGAGCGGGTCCTCGCCGTTGCCGGCGGCGGCGTCGAGCAGGTCGTCCGGGTGCGCGTACTCGTACGGCGGGACCTGGAGGACCAGGCCCTGGTGGTTGAGGCCGTTGGTCATGCGGTCCAGCTCGGGGCGCGGGGCCTCCATCAGGTTGATGTTGCCGCGCTCGGCGGCGAGCTGGAGGGCCTCGCGGACGCGCTCGTCGTTGTCGATGAACTGCTGGACGTAGAGCGTGTTGGCGGGCACGCCCTCGCGGAGCGCCTCGAAGACCGGGTTGCGGCCGACGACCAGCTCGGAGGTGGACCTTCCGCCGCGGCCCCGGACCACGGGGCGGCGCACGGCCTGCTTCGCCTTGGCGTTGGCGACGCGGTTCTTCTTGTGGCCCTTGCGCATCTCGGCGGGCGGGGTCGGCCCCCGGCCCTCCAGGCCCTTGCGCCGCTGGCCGCCACTGCCGACCTGCGCGCCCTTCTTGCCGGACAGACGACGGTTGTTCGCGGCCATGATCTACCTGTTCTCTACGGAAGTGTGTGTACGTCTGTGCAGTGTGCCGCCCGGACGGCCGGGCGGCACAATCGATCAAGGGCCGGGCCGGCGGTCAGCGCGGAGGCAGGCTCCAGCGGGGGCCCCGGGGGCCGTCCTCGATGACGAGGCCCGACTGGTTGAGCTGGTCGCGGATCGCGTCGGCGGTGGCCCAGTCCTTGCGGGTGCGGGCGGACTCGCGCTGGTCGAGGACCAGCCGTACCAGGCTGTCGACCACGCCGTGCAGGTCCTCGCCCCGGTCGCCGCCCTCGCCCGCCCAGTGCGGGTCGAGCGGGTCCAGGCCGAGGACGCCGAGCATGGCCCGCACCTCGGCGAGCCGGGCGACGGCGGCTTCCTTGTCGTCGGCGGCCAGCGCGCTGTTGCCCTGCCGGACGGTGGTGTGCACGACGGCGAGGGCCTGCGGCACGCCCAGGTCGTCGTCCATGGCCTCGGCGAAGGCGGGCGGCACCTCGGCGGCGGGCTCGACGGCTCCCCCGGCCTTCTCCACCACGCGCTGCACGAAGCCCTCGATCCGCGCGAACGCCGACTCGGCCTCGCGCAGCGACTCCTCGCTGTACTCGATCATCGAGCGGTAGTGGGGGGTGCCCAGGTAGTACCGCAGCACGATGGGGCGCCACTGCTTGACCATCTCGCTGACCAGGACGCTGTTGCCGAGCGACTTGGACATCTTGTCGCCGGCCATGGTGACCCAGGCGTTGTGCACCCAGTACCGGGCGAACTCGTCGCCGTACGCCTTGGCCTGGGCGATCTCGTTCTCGTGGTGCGGGAAGATCAGGTCCAGGCCGCCGCCGTGGATGTCGAACGCGCTGCCCAGGTACTTGTGGGCCATCGCCGAGCACTCCAGGTGCCAGCCGGGGCGGCCGGGTCCCCACGGGGTCGGCCAGGTCGGCTCGCCCGGCTTGGCGGACTTCCACATCGCGAAGTCGCGCGGGTCCCGCTTGCCGGTCTCGCCCTCGCCGGACGGCTGGAGCAGGTTGTCCAGTTCCTGCCGGGACAGCTCCAGGTACGACGGGAGGGACCGTACGTCGAAGTAGACGTTGCCGTCGGCCTCGTAGGCGTGCCCGCGCTCGATGAGGCCCTGCATCATCTCGATCATCTCCGGCACGTGGCCGGTGGCGCGCGGTTCGTACGCCGGCGGCAGGCAGCCGAGGGCGGTGTACCCGTCGTTGAAGGCGCGCTCGTTCTCGTACCCGATCGACCACCACGGGCGGTTCTGCTCGCGGCTCTTGGCGATGATCTTGTCGTCGATGTCGGTGACGTTGCGGACGAACGTCACCTCGTAGCCGCGGTACTCGAACCAGCGGCGCATGATGTCGAAGTTCAGGCCCGATCGGATGTGGCCGATGTGGGGGGCCGCCTGCACGGTGGCGCCACAGAGGTAGATCGAGACGCAACCCGGCTTGAGCGGGGCGAAGTCACGGATCTGCCGGGCGCTGGTGTCGTACAGGCGAATAGTCACCACTCCAGGGTAGTGGGCGCCGGACAGTGCCATGCGCCCACCGCCGGGAACGCCACGCTCACGACATTCCGACGACCTTCCGCGGCCGGATCCGGACGACGACCCGCTCGGCGTCCTGGGCCGAGGCCGGGTTGAAGTCGGCGTAGTCCTTGCCGGTGTACTTGCGGCTCAGCTCGTCGATGAGCTGTTGGCCGCCCTCGGTCGTCATCTCGGCGATGCCGCGGATCTCGGCGTACTCGTAGGGCTGCTCGGGGTTCATGACGACGACGGTCACCCGGGGGTCGCGCTCCAGGTTGTGGTACTTGCGGCGGTCGGTCGTCGTGGAGAAGAGGACGTCGTCACCGTCGCGCTTCACCCATACCGGCGACATCTGCGGGCTGCCGTCGGGCTGGAGGGTGCCGACGACGATGAACACGGTGCCGTCGAGCAGGGACTTCACACGGTCGGACAGGGCAGCGGACACGGATACCTCCACACGAAGCCGTCAGCGGTGACTCTCCGGGTACCCTCGCACGCTCTCAGCTCACCCGCACCACGAGTGCCGTGGCCACCGCCATCAGTCCCTCCCCGCGGCCCGGGAAGCCGAGCCCGTCGGTGGTGGCGCCGGAGACCGAGACGGGGGCGCCGGCCGCCTCGGAGAGGATCTTCTCGGCCTCGGCCCGCCGCTTGCCGATCTTCGGGCGGGGGCCGACCACCTGGACGGCGACGTTGCCGACGGCGAAGCCCGCCTCGCGCACGATCCGGGCGGCCTCGGTGAGCAGGGTGACCCCGGACGCGCCGGACCACTCGGGCCGGCCGGTGCCGAAGTGCTGTCCCAGGTCACCGAGCCCGGCGGCGGAGAAGAGCGCGTTGCACGCGGCGTGCGCGACGACGTCCGCGTCGGAGTGCCCGGCCAGACCGGGCCCCTCGCCCTCCCACAGCAGGCCCGCGCACCATAGCTCGCGGCCCTCCTCGAAGGCGTGGATGTCGGTGCCGACGCCGACCCGGGGCAGCACCGGCAGCGGGTGGGGACCGGATGCCTCAGAAGCCATCGTTGAGCCTCCTGCGGGCCAGGACCGCCTCGGCGAGGACGAGGTCGAGGGGGCGGGTGACCTTGAAGGCCTCCTCGTGACCGGGGACGGCCACGACCGTCAGGCCCAGCTGTTCCACCATGCTCGCGTCGTCGGTGACGTTGTCGGTGACGTCCTCGTGGGCGCGGACCAGGGTGGCGCGGTCGAAGCCCTGGGGGGTCTGGACGGCGCGCAGCCGGTCCCGCCGGGGGGTGGCCACGACCGGTTCCGGGTCGCCGGCGACGGCCGCGGGCTCGACCTCCTTGACGGTGTCGGACAGCGGGAGCGCGGGGACGACGGCGGGGGCGCCGTCGCGTACGGCCTCGATGACCCCGTCGACCGTGTCGACCGGGACGAGCGGGCGGGCCGCGTCGTGGACGAGGACGACGCCGTACTCGGGCGGCAGGGCGTCCAGGCCGAGCCGGACCGACTCCTGCCGGGACTCCCCGCCGGGGACGACGAGGAAGTCGGTCCGCTCGGGCAGGGCGTGCGCGTCCAGGAGGGACTTGACCTCGGCGGTGCCGTCCGGCGGGGCCACGACGATGACGAGGGAGACATGGCGGGACGCGGCGAGGGCGCGGACCGCGTGGATGAGCATGGGCGTGCCGTTCAGCGCGCGGAGTGCCTTGGGGGCGCCCGGGCCGAGGCGGACGCCCCGGCCGGCGGCGGGAATCACGGCGGCGACAGGGCTCTGCGCGGGCGTGGGACGCGATTCGTCAGACATCGGTTCCTGTCAGGTTTGTGTGCTCGACCTACGTGGGTATGGCCTGGAGGAGTGCCGGGCGCGACGCCTTGACCGGACCCTTTCCGTGACCCTGGTCGAGCCACCAGCCCGGGCCCGGCACGACGAGTACGGGGGGCTTTTCCCGAGGTGCCCGGCAGGCGTTCCGGCGTCCCGTCCGGTTGTCGGGGATCTTCCGGGGTTCTGCCGCGGTTTCTTCCGGGATTCACCAGGGTTCTTCCGGGGACGAACATGCCGCAGCGCCCGGCGACAGGTTGAGTGTCATCGGGCACCGCGGCATTTACTGTGCTCAGCGTGCCGGAAGCGAGGGTTCGCTGCCGCTGCGCGTCAGGAGGCGAGCACCTCGTCGAGCAGGGCCTCGGCCTTGTCCTCGTTCGTGTTCTCCGCGAGGGCCAGCTCGCTCACCAGGATCTGGCGGGCCTTGGCGAGCATGCGCTTCTCACCGGCGGAGAGTCCGCGCTCGCGCTCACGACGCCACAGGTCACGCACGACTTCCGCGACCTTGATGACATCGCCGGAGGCGAGCTTCTCCAGGTTTGCCTTGTAACGACGCGACCAGTTCGTGGGCTCCTCGGCATACGGCGCGCGCAGCACCTCGAAGACCCGGTCCAGCCCGTCCTGACCGACCACATCACGCACGCCGACGAACTCCGCATTGTCCGCTGGCACACGTACCGTCAGGTCACCCTGGGCGACCTTCAGCACCAAGTAGGTCTTGTCCACGCCTTTGATCTGACGAGTTTCGATAGCCTCGATCAGCGCGGCCCCGTGATGGGGATAGACCACGGTGTCGCCAACCTTGAACGTCATGTGACAGGTACCCCTTCCGTGGCTATCCAGGGTAACACGGATACGGCGTCTTCTGAATGGCGTTTTCGCAGGTCAGGGCATATCTCGGGGCTTGACAACAGCAACCGGAACGTGCTGCGGAGCGCCTGCGGAAGCGGGTATTCGCAGGTCGGAGGGGCTCTGCGGGCGGGGCGAAACGTGTACGTCACACACCCGGGCAGGTCACCCCGATTGGCTGAACGTCCTGATATGTCCGGTTCCAAGCGTACGACTTCCGCTACTCCGTTCGGTGATCACGGTCGGATGTGAGCCGAATCCGGAATTGATCAACGACCGCCGCAGCGGTGCTCCGTGATCAATTTCCGGGGCGGTGCGGAATCCTTCACGGAAATCTCGCAAGCGGCGCCGCACGGGTGTCGCGTGTCTTGCCGCGGCCCTCTCGCCGTTTCTCGCGAGCCGCCCGCCGCCGCGTTATGTGAATGACAGACGAGCGCCCCCGCAATGCGGCGAGGGCGTCGCTCGCGGGTCCGCGGGGTACCTCCACCCGGACGGAAGGCGGCTGCCCGGGGGAGGGTCGGGTGCGGTCCTCCGGGAACGGCTCGGTAACCTGAGGCCGCTGACAGACCCTTAGGGCGGCTTTATCAGGGGAGCCGCCCGCGCGTTCAAGGAGTTGCCGCCGCCGTGAGCAGCAGCCTTCGACGCGGCGCCCTCGCCGCCTCCGCCATCGTCTTCTCGATCGCCTCGCTCGCCGCCTGCGGCGCCGGGAACAACGCCCAGACGCTGGAGATCCAGCCGGACAACGCGGCCCTCCACGTGGGTGACATCAAGATCCAGAACGCCGTGGTCATCACCCAGCCCGACCTGAAGGCGACGGGCCCCGCGGTGATCTCCGCGAACGTGTTCAACACCGGCAGGACCGACCAGACCCTCCAGTCGGTCACCGTGGAGGGCAACGGCACGTCCGCCCAGCTGAAGGCTGCCAAGGGGCAGAGCCTGACCGTCCCGGCCGGCGGCTCGCTGATCCTCGGCGGCAAGGACAACGCCTCCGCGGTGCTGCCCAGCGGCCGTGAGGCCGTACAGGACGGCAGCGCCCAGAAGATCACCTTCACCTTCAGCAAGACCGGCAAGGTGACCCTGCGCGCCTTCGTCGTCCCGGCCACCAGCTACTTCGGCCAGTGGGGCCCGTCCCAGACGCCGTCCGCCGCCGCGTCCGCCGGTGGCGCCCCCGGCGCCACGGCGTCCGGCAGCGCGACCGCCACCCCCGGTGGCAAGCCGGAGAAGGGCGACGAGGCCTCCGCGTCCGCCAGCGCCTCCGGCGCGCCCGTCACCCCCAGCGACTCGGCCTCGCAGTCGTCCGCCGGTCACTGAGCCGGCCGTACGGCGAAGGGCGGCACCCCGCGCGGGGTGCCGCCCTTCGCCGTTCCCATGTGCCGCGCCCTACGGCTCGGCGGCCTACGGCTCGAACTTGTAGCCCAACCCCCGCACCGTCACCAGGTAGCGCGGCGCGCCCGGGTCCGGCTCGATCTTGGCGCGCAGCCGCTTGACGTGGACGTCGAGGGTCTTGGTGTCGCCCACGTAGTCGGCGCCCCAGACCCGGTCGATGAGCTGCATGCGGGTCAGGACCCGGCCCGCGTTGCGCAGGAGCATCTCCAGCAGGTCGAACTCCTTCAGCGGGAGGTCGACCTTGGATCCGCTGACGGTCACCACGTGCCGGTCCACGTCCATGCGGACCGGACCCGCCTCCAGCGCGGCCGGGGTGACCTCCTCCGGCTCGCCGCGGCGGCGCAGCACCGCGCGGATACGGGCCACCAGCTCACGCGAGGAGAAGGGCTTGGTGACGTAGTCGTCGGCCCCTATCTCCAGACCGACGACCTTGTCGATCTCGCTGTCCTTCGCGGTCACCATGATCACGGGGACGTTGGAACGGCCGCGCAGCTGGCGGCAGACCTCGGTGCCGGGCAGCCCCGGCAGCATCAGGTCGAGGAGGACCAGGTCGGCGCCGTTGCGCTCGAACTCGTCCAGTCCGTCGGGACCGGTCGCCGCCACGGCGACCTCGAAGCCCTCCTTGCGCAGCATGTAGGACAGAGCGTCGGAGAAGGACTCCTCGTCCTCGACGACGAGCACTCGGGTCACGGAAGGACCTCCGGGGCGGGAAGCGGTGCGTACGGGGATGGGTCGGGGCCGGCCTCGTCGTCGAGGTCGGGGTGCTGCTGTGCGCGGTCGCGGGCCGCGCCCGCCTCCGGCAGCCTGATGGTGAAGGTGGAGCCCTGGCCTTCGGCGCTCCAGACCGTGACCTCCCCGTCGTGCGAGGCGACCACGTGCTTGACGATGGCGAGACCCAGACCGGTGCCGCCGGTGGCCCGCGAGCGGGCCGGGTCGACGCGGTAGAAGCGCTCGAAGATACGCTCCCTGTCCTTGTCGGAGATGCCGATGCCCTGGTCGGTGACGGCGATCTCGATCATGTCACCGCCGGGCGCGGTGATCTGCCGGGCGGCGATGCCGACGCGGGTGCGGGCCGGGGAGTAGTTGACGGCGTTCTCCACCAGGTTGCCCAGGGCGGCGGCCAGCTGGCCGCGGTTGCCCCAGACGCGCAGGTCGTCGGCGCCTCCGGCGGCCATGGTGATCTGCTTCGTACCGGCCTGGTGCCGGCAGCGGTCGATGGCCTCGGCGACCAGCTCGTCCACCCGGACCGGCTCGGCGTCCTCGAGAGGGTCGTCGTTCTGCACCCTCGACAGGTCGATCAGCTCCTGCACCAGGTTGGTCAGCCGGGTCGCCTCGATCTGCATCCGGCCGGCGAAGCGCTGTACGGCCTCGGGGTCGTCGGAGGCGTCCATCACGGCCTCGGAGAGCAGGGACAGCGCTCCGACGGGCGTCTTCAGCTCATGGCTCACGTTCGCCACGAAGTCACGTCGTACCGCCTCGATCCTGCGGGCCTCCGTCAGGTCCTCGACCAGCAGCAGGACCAGGCGCGAGCCGAGCGGCGCCACCCGCGCGGAGACCGCGAGGGCCTCGCCGCGTCCGGTGCCGCGCCGGGGCAGGTCCAGCTCGACCTGCCGTATCTCGCCGTCCCGCCGGGTGTCCCGCGCCATCTGGAGCATCGGCTCCACGGCGAGCTTGCCGCCGCGCACCAGCCCGAGGGCGTACGCGGCGGAGCTGGCCTTGACCACGGCGTCCCCCTCGTCGAGGACGACGGCGGAGGAGCGCAGCACCGACAGCACGGTGTCCACGCCGGGCGGCAGTACGGCATCGGTGTGCAGAGAGGTCCTGGTCGGCCGCTTCTGGTCGCGCTCGCTCCAGCGGAACGCCAGCATGGCGATGACACCGGTGAGCACTCCGGCGATCGCTGCCGCTGCGGCGACCGCCGCGTTCACGTCCATGCCTTTAGGTTAGGCACGCCGTCCGGCATGACCACAGCCACCGAGGTGCGACCTCGAACACTCGTCGCCCAGAGTTCACCTGGGGGCCGGTAGTGGTTCATTCGGGGTGGCGGAAACGGACGCGTACGGGACGGAACGTGGGAGCGTGGGGTTCGCACCGCCGGTTTCGCCACGGGCGCGTGGTGTCACATCCCCCGTAGACCCCCCAAGCACACGTACGAGAGGGAACCCTGATGCGGGACGCGTACCACGAGGAACTGGACTCGATCGGCGACGGACTGGTGGAGATGGCCCGGCTGGTCGGGTCGGCGATCGGGCGCGCCACGACCGCCATCCTCGATGCCGACCTCAAGCTGGCCGAGAGCGTGATCGAGGGCGACCAGAAGATCGACGAACTCCAGCACGATCTGGAGGCCCGGGCCATAGCCCTGCTGGCCCGGCAGCAGCCGGTCGCCACGGACCTGCGCATCGTCGTCACGTCGCTGCGCATGTCCGCCGACCTGGAGCGCTCCGGCGACCTCGCCCAGCACGTGGCGAAGCTGGCCCGGCTGCGCTTCCCGCAGCGGGCCGTCCCGCAGGACCTGCATGCCACGATCCTGGAGATGGGCCAGCTCGCGCAGCGGCTGATGGCCAAGGCCGCCGAGGTGATCATCACGAAGGACGTCGACCTCGCGCTCCAGCTGGAGCAGGACGACGACGAGATGGACCTGCTGCACCGCACGCTGTTCCAGCACCTGATCGACGAGCGCTGGAAGCACGGCATCGAGACGGCCGTGGACGTCACCCTGCTGGGCCGCTACTACGAGCGCTACGCCGACCACGCCGTCGCCGTGGCCAAGCGGGTCGTCTACCTCGTCACCGGCGAACACGCGGACAACCTCCAGGCGGACATCCAGCCGGTCACGGGGGTGGACGGGGCGTAACCCTGCCCGGGGGGGAGCGGGGGGGTTCAGCTCGGGGGGGTATGGCGGGCTGGTCGGGGCCGGCCGGGGCTGGTCGTTCCGCGTCGCGGGTTGCTGGGGGGCCTGGCGGTAGCCGGGGGCCCGGCGGCTGCCGGTGGGCGGCGGCCTGGTGTCTGCCGGTGGTCCCGGCAGTCGGGCAAGGGGCTTGTCGGTTGTCCGGGCGGGCGCGGGGGCGCCTCCGTGCGCCGTTGATGCGCCCGGCGGAACGGGCATGAAATGGGCGAGGGCATCTCTGCCCCAGCGTCTAGGAGGGACCCATGGCCGAATCCCCCGGCACCACCCCCGACCCCACGCAGGAGCGCGAGACCGACCAGCCCGCCGAGATCAAGAGCCTTCCGTTGTTCGGCGCGTGCGGCTGCGGCTCGGGATGCGGCTGCGGATGCCAGTCGGGCAACCCCTGCCAGTGCGGCTGAACGACCCCGGGCCGGTGTGAACTCCCTTCACACCGGCCTTCGTCGTACCCGACCCGTGCCGAACCGCACCGGAACCATCCCGACCCCACCACCCCTCCGGAGCACCGGGCCACTCCGAACGGCCCCGAACCGTGCGAGCTCCGTAGGACTCGTCGTACTTGGTCACCCCACAGTCCGGACCGACCGGCACGTGGGTGGAGGTAGGGCCGGGTGTTCGGGTGATCACGGCGACAGTCAGCGCCGACAGAGATTCGGCGACGCGCGCTTCTCGGTCGTGGTGCCTGAGGCGCGGACGGCTCAGGCGGCAGCTCGCAGCCTCTTGCCGGGTCGTCGGCAGTCACGGCAGCGCCCGGGTTCCGGTGCGCGGAACGCCCGCTCACAGCCGTCGCAGGTGTGGAAGGGCAGTACGGCCGGGCGCTCGGCGATCGGCGGGGGCGGGGTGGGCAGAGGTGTTTCCCGGAGGCGGAAGGCGAGGATGCCCGCCGGCCGGGCCAGGAAGCGGTCGGGGAGCCGTGCGGTGAGCAGTGCGGTGATCTGGGCCGGGGCGACACCGGCCGCGAGCCATTGGGTGACGGCAGGTGCCAGCCGGATCGCCTCCCGCTCGGACAGGACGAGACGTGGATCGACGCGGCGGAGCGAAGTCAGAACGGCCACGGCCCGGGGATCGGCGTCGGACAGTGGCGCCGACTCCTCCTGGTGAGGCGCCGTTTGAGTGGCGGGAGTTGATGGTGGCAGGGCCTTCTCCGCCACGGGCGGCTTCCGCGGGCTGGGCGGCTTCGGCGGCCCGTCCGGGGCCGGAGGACCGCAGGGTACGTCGTAGAAGTACGTCCGGGTGCGGATCTGCCCGGAGGGCAGGCGTTCGCGGCGGCGTTCCAGGTAACCGGCGGCTTCGAGTTCGCCGAGCGCGCGCGAGATCAGGATCTCGCCCTCGGTGAAGTGCTCGCACAGGGCGGCGATGCTCACGCGGGAGCCGTCGGGCAGGGAGGCGATGTACGCCGCGACACCGACCGTGACCGCGCTGCCGCGTCGCTGCGCGAGGGCATTGGAGATCACCGTGAAGTCGGCCGTCAGCCGGGTGCGTACGTGGATCACGCCGGAGGTCGGAGCTCCGGCGTCGGCGCGCAGGGGCGCGTTAGACTGCGGGTCAGCCATCGGGAAGGGGTTCACTTCCTGATCGGTCAGGCCCTCGATCGGGATTGCCGTCCCGGCCGGGGGCCGTATCTGTCTGCGGTTGTCGCGGCGAACGTAACCGCCCGTATCCCGCCCTTGCAAGCCGGTCACTCGGACGGGTGACGCGGGCTTCCGGGCCGGGGAGGGTGGGTGGGCGGGTAGTTCTCTCCCCCGGTTCTTTCAGGAGGTCAGCGGCCCGCCGGACCCTCGCGGACAAGGGTCCGGTGAGCCCGGAACGGGGCCGGCGACCGGCCCCCGACCGCCTCAGGAACGGCGGCGCCCGGCCTTCAACTCACCTATGAAGGCACCCCAGGAGGCGGTCCCGAAGCACAGCGCCGGCCCGTGCGGGGCCTTGCTGTCACGAACGGGGACGACGACCGGGAACCCGTCGGCCACCTCCACGCAGTTGCCGCCCTCCTGATTGCTGTAGCTGCTCCTGCGCCACACGGCGGCGCTCAGATCGGGACGGGACATTCGCTCCACGGTTGTAGCCCTCCATCGCGGATCGGATCATGTCGAGCGACATGAGCGGGGGCAGGGCGTTCGCCCGTAGCCGATCGTAGGTCACCGTGAAACGCCTGACCTCGGCCGGATCCTCGATGAGTTGGCCGTAGTGCGCGCCCTCCGTGTAGGCGACCTCGGAGCCGTCCGGCAGCGTGAGCACCGTCAAGGAACCGCCCATCGCGTCATGCTCGCCTTGGTCGAACGGCAGCACCTGCACGGTGATGTGACGTTCCGAGGCAACGTCGAGCAATCGCTCCAACTGGTTCCGCGTCACGGCGTGGCCGCCGATCGGCCGCCTCAGTACCGCCTCGTCCAGGATCACCCACAACTCCGGCCGGTCGGACGAACCGAGCCGCCCCTGCCGCGACATGCGGAAGGCGAGCCGTTCTTCCAACTGCTCCTCACCGCTGAGCGTCAGGCCGACGCTCAGAACGGCTTTCGCGTACTCCTTGGTCTGCAACAGGCCGGGCACCACATGCGCCGCGTACTCCCGGATGGACACGGCCCGTTCCGAGTGTGCGATGAAGGCCCGCGACCAGTCCGGGAAGGCCTCCCGGTACACGTACGGCCACAGCTCGACCAGCAGGTCGTCCGCACCGAGGGCCTTGTCCAGCGCACGCGCCAGCTCCAGCGTCGGCTTCGCCCCGGACGCGCGCTCGATCTGCGTGATCCGCGTGCTGACGACGTGCGTTCTCTCGCCGAGTTCGGCCTGGGTCAGTCCGGCCGCCGTGCGGAGCCTGCGCATCCGCGCGCCGAACAGGGCCGCCATCGACGCACTGGGGTCAATTGCGTTGGCCAAAGCGTCACTTCCGTCTCTTACGGCTCGAAAGGTAAGCCTGCTTCACCTGGCGAGCGTAGGGCGACGAGACGACTCTTATGCACAGAACGTGACGACTCACGTACCCCATGGAATGCCTCGCGCTCGACAGGTAAGGACGGACCAGCCGTGCTCACAGGAACGACCACCCCGGGAGACGAGCCGGGCCCGGCCACCGCCCCCACCGAGACGGCACGCGAACCCCTGTCCTTCTCGGCGCAGTTCGTCTCCACACCACGCGGTGCGCAGCTCGCCCGGCGTCTCGCCGTCCGGCGCATGGAGGAGTGGGGCTGTCCGCCGGCCTCGGACGCGTCGTGCACGGTCGCCCTCATCGTCGGCGAACTCGCGGCGAACGCCGTGCGGCACGGCTGGGTCTCAGGCCGGGACTTCGGCCTCCGCCTCTCCCTCGACGCGGCGGCGGGCCTGGTCCGTATCGAGGTCGCGGACGCCGCCTCCGCCAGGCGACCGCCGACGGCGCCACCGTCGTCGTACCCCGAAGGCGAGTCCGGCCGGGGCCTGCTCCTGGTGGACGTCCTGGCCACACGTTGGGGCTCGGCGCCTCGTCAGCCAGTCGGCAAGACGGTGTGGGCGGAGGTGCCCGTCGAGGTGCCGAGATGATGAGTACGCGTCCTGGTGCCGAAGCATCCACCGCCGCTACGAACGCAGGCCGTCTTGCTCGATGGAGTGAACACCAGGCGGTGACGTCGCCTCACCCCTGGTGCGCTTGAGCAGTCCGGTGACTCGGCTGAGCCATCCCTTGCGGCGCTGGTTGTCCCTGTCGATCAGGAAACGCGATGTCTGTAGCGGGTCACGCGGGGGCTGGCCGATCTGGTGACGCTGCCAGTAGCGGGCCACCCTCCGATCCAGATCGGCCAGGTCAGTCCTGCCGGTCCTGGCAAGGTCGACCGGGCCCTCCGGGCCTTCGGGAGCAGTGAGTGCCAACACCGCACCGTCCGGTGAGTACGCCGCCGCGTACTCACCCTCCGATACGTCGATCGCCTCGACGTAGTTCGTGGCGTGCGCGAAGGACTCGAAGACGATGAGGTCTTCGTCGCGGTCGAAGATCAGCACCGCGTCGGGAGGGAGATCCATACCGATCACTGTGACAGTCGCTCCGTCGCACTGCCTCCGCAATAAACGGCGCCTGGGTTCGGCCTGGTAGGCGATCGCGAGCCGTAGGTCGCCGGCAAGGTGAAGCAGCCGAGACACCGACACTCCCGGATGTCGAGAGTCCGGCACCGGCTCCGTCCCAGGGGTACCAGTAGCCGGAACGGACTGCGTGACGGAGAAGGAGCACCCCGTGACGATTCAGCGGATGGACAACGTAGGCATCGTCGTCGACGACCTGGAGGCTGCCATCGCCTTCTTCACCGAGCTCGGCATGGAGCTGGAGGGTGAAGCGCAGATCGAGGGAATCGTTGCGGACCAGATGCTCGGCCTCGACGGGGTCCGCAGCGCCATCGCGATGATGCGCACCCCGGACGGCCACGGCAAGCTGGAGCTGACGAAGTTCCACACCCCCGCGGCGATCCCTGTCGGACCGCCCAACCCGCCACCCAACACTCTGGGTCTGCACCGTGTCATGTTCGCCGTCGACGACATCGACGACACGATCACCCGCCTGCGCCGCCATGGCGCCGAACTCCTCGGCGAGGTGGCGCAGTACGAGAACACCTACCGACTCTGCGACCTCCGCGGCCCCGCGGGAATCATCGTCGCTCTGGCCGAACGGATCGGCTAGCTCTGTCTCTTCCGGATGCTCGCGAGGCGGAGTGGGCCTGGTGGGCGATCGCGAATCCGTCGGTTCGTGTGGCCGCGCCGCGCCACTGCTTCAGGCGGTCGGTGCGCCGCTCGACGGTGTTCCGCGCGGGAAGACGCTGAGGCAGCCGTCACGGCTCTCCGCGATCCAGCCCCCTGTCCACGGGAACCGCAGGCAGGGGGCTCGATCGATTCCGCTTACTTCTTCTTGCCCTGGTTCTTGACCGCCTCGATCGCCGCCGCCGCCGCGTCGGGGTCGAGGTAGGTGCCGCCCGGGGTGGTCGGGCGGAAGTCGGCGTCCAGTTCGTAGGAGAGCGGGATGCCCGTCGGGATGTTGAGGCCCGCGATGTCGGCGTCGGAGATGCCGTCCAGGTGCTTGACCAGGGCGCGGAGGGAGTTGCCGTGGGCGGCGACCAGGACGGTGCGGCCGGTCAGGAGGTCGGGGACGATGGCGTCGTACCAGTAGGGGAGCATGCGGGTGACGACGTCCTTCAGGCACTCCGTGCGCGGGCGCAGCTCCGGGGGGATCGTCGCGTAGCGCGCGTCGTGGGCCTGGGAGAACTCGGAGTCGTCCGACAGCGGGGGCGGCGGGGTGTCGTACGAGCGGCGCCAGAGCATGAACTGCTCCTCGCCGAACTCGGCCAGGGTGGCCGCCTTGTCCTTGCCCTGGAGGGCGCCGTAGTGGCGTTCGTTCAGGCGCCAGGAGCGATGGACGGGGATCCAGTGGCGGTCCGCGGCCTCCAGCGCGAGCTGGGCCGTGCGGATGGCGCGCTTCTGGAGGGACGTGTGGACCACGTCGGGCAGCAGGCCGGCGTCCTTGAGCAGCTCACCGCCGCGGACCGCCTCCTTCTCGCCCTTCTCGTTGAGGTTGACGTCCACCCAGCCGGTGAACAGGTTCTTCGCGTTCCACTCGCTCTCGCCGTGGCGGAGGAGGATCAGCTTGTACGGTGCGTCGGCCATGGCCTTCAGCCTACCTAAGGGGTCCGGGGGCCGCGCCGCCCACCGAGTCCGGGACGGGCCGGCCGGCCGGGGGTCCGGGGCGTCGCGGGGCCTGTCTGCACATTCCGGTTAATTCTTCTACAACCTTTGGTCACATTCGACTGTCTTGTTGTCGCCAGGAAGGTCAAGGCTCAGGAAGAGGAGCACAGAACGTGACCGTGCGTTCCTTTGCGCGGCGGATGCGTCCGCGGGTCGAGCGGAAGGCGGCCGAGCGGGTGTGGCAGCTGCGCACCATGCGGCGGCGCCGCAAGGCGGCGGTCACGGATCCGGTGCTGCGCCCGGTGGCCGTGCGCGGCCAGCAGCTCTACGGCCGGGTCGTGGACCGGTTCACCGCGGCCGAGGCTGCCGCGTCCAACCTCGGCCTGGTGGTCGCCGCGCTGGAACAGGAAGGAATCTCCTACTTCCTGGTGCCGTCGTCGTCCCGGACCCGTCACACGGTCGCCGTGAACGTCGCGGACCGGGAGCGGTTCCTCGCCGCCCTGGAGGCGCTGAACGCCGACACGGCCGTGTTCATCGGCCGCCCCCTGCCGGGCGGGCAGCTCAAGCACCCCGCGCTGTTCCTCGACGGCGCGCTGCCGGCCCCGCTGCGTACGGCGCCCGTGCTGCGGGTCGGGGAGAACCACCTCGGTCCCGCCGGCCAGTTGCTGGCCGGGCCTGAGCTGGCCTGTGACGTGGAGTTCTGGGAGGACGGCGCGGAGCTGCTCGCGTCCGCCGACGGGCCCCGGCGGCTGGCCAAGGTGCAGCCGCAGGCGTCGGCCGACATCTTCGCCGAGTCGCTGGTCACGCCCCGCAACAACGGGATCACGGACGTGCTGCCGGCCGCCGAGCAGACGCCGGTCACCGTGCGGGTGGGTGACCGGGAGCTGCCGAGTTTCGCGCCGCTCGCCCTGCCGACCGTGCACCAGGTGACGTTCCCCGTCGACGTCGTCTACACGTGGGTGGACGGCGAGGAGCCGGCGATGCGGGCCAAGCGGGCCCGCTACCAGGAGGGCGGCATCGCCGAGATCCTGGACAAGGAGACCAACGCCTCCCGTTACACCAGCCACGACGAGCTGAAGTACTCGCTGCGCTCGCTCGCGATGTACGCCGACTTCGTACGGCACATCTACATCGTGACCGACGGCCAGAAGCCGCACTGGCTCGACGACAGCGCCCCCGGGATCACGGTCGTCGACCACCGCGACATCTTCCCGGCGGACGTCCTGCCCGTCTTCAACTCGCACGCGATCGAGACCCGGCTGCACCACATACCGGGCCTGTCCGAGCACTACCTGTACTTCAACGACGACGTCTTCGTCGGCCGCCGGATCACCCCCGAGCACTTCTTCTTCGGCAGCGGCCTGATGAAGATCCCCGTCTCCCCGCTCAAGATCGGCGTCGGCAAGCCGCACGCCGAGGAGACGGCCACCAACTCCGCCAGCAAGAACGTACGGCGGCTGCTGCTGGAGGCGTTCGGGCGGATGACGACGAACAACTTCATGCACACGCCGCTGCCGCAGCAGCGCGCGACGCTCGAGGCGCTGGAGGAGCTGTTCCCGGAGGACATCCGCCGCACCACCGCGTCCCGGTTCCGCTCGCCGCAGGACATCGCGGTGACGGCGCCGCTGCTCTACCAGTACGCGCTGATGACGGGCCGCGGCGTGCCCGGCAAGTTCAGCTTCCGGTACGTGAACATCAGCCGCCCCGACGCCGAGCGGCGCCTGGCCGACCTGCGGCGCAACCGCCGGTTCGACTTCTTCTGCCTCAACGACGTCGACGTGCCGCCGGAGGAGCGGGAGCAGGTCAGCGTGCGGATGCACGACTTCCTGGAGAACTACTTCCCCTTCCCCAGCCCCTTCGAGAAGCCGCAGACGGCTCCCGCGGTCTCCGTGACGCGGCAGACGGTTCCCCCGGTCTCCGCTCCGGCCTCCTTCGAGACGCAGAGCTGACGGGCCGCGGCCATGGACATCCGACATCGTTTCGCGGCGCGGCCGACGGGGCTGCGGGCCGCCCGTGACCTGCTGCCGCGCCTGCGGCTGTGGCTGGTGGCCCGGCTGTGGGCGCTGCGCGCGGCCCCGGCCCGCCGGCGGCTGCGGGCGGGTGTCCCGGGCCTGCGCCGGATCACGTGCGGACCGGCGCGGCTGTACGGGCGTACGGTCACCGCCTACACCGCCGCGGACGCCGCCGCGGCGGACCTGGAGCTGGTGTGCGCCCTGCTGGAGGCGGCCGGCGTCCCGTACTTCCTGGTCCCCGCCGAGCGGGGGTCCGGTGCGCCGCGGCAGGTCGTCGGGGTGGAGGAGTCCCACCGGGGCGCGGTCCTCGCCCAGGCCGCGCGGCAGCTGGCCCGTACGGCCGGGTACGTCGGTGCGGTCGGGCCGGACGGCACCGTGACGGCCGCGGTGCTGTGGGCCGACGGCCGGCTGCCGCGGGCGCTGCGCCGGGCGCCGGTGCTGCGTACCGGTGTGGTGCGCCTCGGCCCCGGCGGGCAGGTGCTCACCGGTCTGGAAACGGGCTGTGACCTGGAGTTCTGGCGGTACGGCCGGGAGCTGGGCGCCGATCCCGCGCACCTCACCGTGCCGGGCAGCCGGCTGGCGGACGACTTCGGTCCGGCGCTGGTCGCGCCGCGTCGCAACGCCGTGTCCGAGGTGCTGCCGGACACGGCACGGCAGCCCGCGACGGTGACCGCGAACGGCGTCACGGCCGGGCCGCGGCGCGGTGTGCCGACGTTCGCGCCGTTCGCCGAGCCGGGCATCGACGAGGTGTGCTTCCCCGTCGACGTCGTGTACACGTGGGTCGACGGGGACGACCCGGCGATGGCCGTGAAGCGCCGCGCGCACCAGGTGCTCTCCGACAACGTCATCGCCGCGCGCGAGACCGGCGCGTCCCGTTACACCAGCCATGACGAGCTGCGGTACGCGCTGCGCTCGCTGGAGATGTACGCCGGTTTCGTCCGGCACGTCTACCTGGTGACCGACTCCCAGGTCCCGGCCTGGCTGGACCCGGAGGCGGCGGGCCTGACCGTCGTCGACCACCGGGACATCCTCCCGGCCGACGCGCTGCCCGTCTTCAACTCGCACGCGATCGAGAGCCGGCTGCACCGCATACCCGGCCTGTCCGAGCACTACCTGTACTTCAACGACGACGTCTTCATCAACCGCCCGGTGGGTGCCGGGCACTTCTTCCACGGCAACGGGATCGCCCGCATCCCGCTGTCCCCGCTGAAGCTGGGGGCCGGTGCCCCGCATCCGCTGGAGCCGGCGCCGAACTCCGCCGGGAAGAACGCCCGCGAGGTGATCCGGCGCTTCCACGGCCGGTACGTCACGCACAAGTCGCTGCACACCCCGCATCCCCAGCTGCTGTCGGTCATGCGGGAGATGGAGGGCCTCGGTATCGAGGAGCTGGAGCGGACGTCGTACTCCCGGTTCCGTTCCACCGCCGACGTCGCTCCGGCGTCGACGCTGCACCACCACTGGGCGATCGCGACCGGCCGGGCGGTCCCGGCCGACTACCGGTTCCGGTACGTGCAGCTGGGCACGCCGGACATGCGGCGCCGCCTGGCCCGCCTGGCGGCCGGCGAGGACGTCGACTTCTTCTGCCTCAACGACGTGGACACCGACCCGGCGGACCGGGCGGCGGCACAGGCGGCCATCGGGGCGTTCCTGGAGCGGAAGTACCCCTTCCCGAGCCGCTTCGAGCGGGCGGCGCGCGGCGGGTCGTATCCGGTCGCGCCGTCCCGGGAGGCCGTCCGGGGTGCGGTCGGGCGGCGGGCGGGGCGTACGGGGCTCGGGCGCGGGACGCGGGTGACGCGAGGTGCCCACGGTGCGCGTGGCGAGGCCCCGGCGCCGGCCCCCGGGGGAGCGGCGGCATCGGTGGCGACGGCAGCGACCCCGGCGCGTCTGGCCCGGCCCGCGAACTGACGCCGGACGCGCCCCGCGAACCGGCACCGGACGCCCCGATCCGAGCCGTCCCCCGCGCCCCGCAAAACGACTGGCATCACCGCGAGCCGTTTCGGTAAGTTGCGATCACCAGTCGGGCCACTTACCTGTGCGGGGGATCGCGAATGTCACCAACCGGTCTGAGACGTGCTGCCCGGGAGTCCGTCTCCGGGCTTCCCCGCGCCTTCTGGTGGCTGTGGACCAGCACGCTCGTGAACCGGCTCGGCGGGTTCGTCGCCACGTTCATGGCCCTCTACCTCACCCTCGACCGGGGCTACTCCGCCTCGTACGCCGGTCTCGTCGCCTCCCTGCACGGGCTCGGCGGGGTCGTCTCCTCGCTGGGCGGCGGCATCATGGCCGACCGGCTCGGCAGGCGGCCCACCCTGCTCATCGCCCAGACCGCCACCGCCGCCTCCGTCGCCCTGCTCGGCTTCGTGACCGACCCGGTCGCCATCGCCGGCGTCGCCTTCCTCGTCGGCATGGCCTCCAACGCCTCCCGGCCGGCCGCGCAGGCGATGATGGCCGACATCGTCCGCCCCGAGGACCGGGTGCGCGCGTTCTCCCTCAACTACTGGGCCATCAACCTGGGCTTCGCCGTCTCCTCGATGGCCGCCGGGTTCATCGCCGAGGTCAGCTACCTGTCCGGGTTCCTGATCGAGGCCGGGATGACCCTGGCCTGCGCGGTCGTCGTCTTCGCCAGGGTGCCGGAGTCCCGGCCCGCGGCCACGGCCCGGCAGGCGGGGGCGGACGTCGGTCTCGGCACGGTGCTGCGGGACAGGCGGTACATGGCCGTCGTCGGGCTGTCCTTCCTCGGCGCCCTGGTCTTCCAGCAGGGTTCGGTCGGGCTGCCGGTGGCGATGGGCCGGGCCGGGTTCTCGCCCGCCGACTACGGCAGTGCCCTGGCCGTCAACGGCATCCTGATCGTGCTCCTCCAGATCCCCGTCACCCGGTTCATCGAACACCGCGACCCGCGCACCCTCCTGGTCGCCTCCTCACTGCTCGCCGGGTACGGCTTCGGGCTCACCGCCTTCGCCGGCTCGGTCGGTGCCTTCATGCTCACCGTGTGCGTGTGGACCCTGGCCGAGATCGTCAACGCCCCCACGCAGACCGGCCTCGTCGTCCGCCTCTCCCCCGTCCACGGCCGTGGCCGCTACCAGGGCGTGTACACCCTCTCCTGGTCCGTCGCCGCCCTGGTCGCCCCGCTGATGTCGGGCGCGGTCATCGACCGCCTCGGCGCGGAGTGGCTGTGGGGCCTGTGCGCGGCGGTCGGCACGGTGGCCGGGGTGGGGTACGCGCTGCTGATGCGGCGGCTGCCGGCGGAGCGTCCGGCACCGGGCGGGATGCGGGCCGACGCGGATGCGGAGGTCCGTACGGCCTGAGCAGGAGGCGGCCGGCCGGCGAGTGGAGCGGTCACGCGCCGGCCGTGATCGTGCGTGACGCGGGTCACATCAGCCCATGTCACATCCCGCCCGGCGTGGCCGTCAATGAGGTGTAACCAGCCTCGACCACATAGGAGCAGATCATGGAAGCTCGGCTCGACCTTTTCAGCAATCCGCTGGCCGGGAAGCTGTTCAAGCACTTCAACGCGGCGGGCAGGGTGATCACGGACTCCCCCTTGCCGGCCGCCACACAGGAACTGGTGAAGATCCGGGCCAGCCAGATCAACGGGTGCGCGGCCTGCACGGACATGCACACCAAGGACGCCGACGCGGCCGGCGAGAGCGCGACCCGGCTGCACATGGTCGCGGTCTGGCGTGAGGCCAAGGTGTTCACCGAGGCCGAGCGGGCCGCGCTGGAGCTGACCGAGCAGGGCACCCGGATCGCCGACGCGGCCGGCGGGGTCACGGACGAGGCCTGGGAGAACGCGGCCAAGCACTACGACGAGGACCAGCTCGCCGCCCTGATCGCGCTCATCGCCCTGATCAACGCCTACAACCGCGTCAACGTCATCGTGCAGCAGCCGGCCGGCGACTACGTGCCGGGCATGTACGGCTGACGCCGCACCGCGACGTCACGGGTGCATCCGCGCGCCCTTGAGCACCTTGTCGACGCCGTTGCGCGGGCCGTACACCGCCAGCCCGACCAGATCCAGGCCGGCGGTGGGCACGGCCCGCACCGCCGCCCGGTTGTCACGGTCGTTGCCGGTGGCGAACAGGTCGGCCGTGAACACCGCCCGGGGCAGGGCGCGGCTCAGCGCCCTGCCGTGGGCCGCCCTCAGGGTCTCCCCGGTGCCCTCGAAGACCAGCACCGGCTGCCCGAACATGGGGAGGTAGGCGACCCCGTCCGCGTCCTCGTAGGGTTCGCCGATCACCTCGGGGGCCGCCGCGCCCAGGCCGCTGACCAGGAACGCGGTGACGTTCAGGCGTTGCCAGGGTGCCAGGTCCGTGCGGAGCAGTACGGCGATCTTCGTGTCGTGCCGGCGGGGTTCGGTGCTCATGGGACGAGACTGCCGACCGCCGTACGGCCCCGTCTTGTACGTTCTTTGCATGGCCGCCCGGCAGGACGTCACCCGGCAGGAAGTCACCGCGTGGCGTCCCCGTGTCCCGGGCGTCACCGAGGTCTTCCACGCCCACTTCACCGGGTACGCCTATCCGATGCACGTCCACGACGCCTGGACGCTGCTCATCGTGGACGACGGGGCCGTACGGTACGACCTGGACCGGCACGAGCACGGCACTCCGCACGACACCGTGTCGCTGCTGCCGCCGCATGTGCCGCACAACGGCTCGCCGGCCACGCCGGGCGGGTTCCGCAAGCGGGTCGTCTACCTCGACGGCAGCCACCTCGGGGACGAGTTCATCGGTCCGGCGGTCGACGGGCCGGACCTGCGGGACCCCGTGCTCCGGTCGTGTGTGGGGCAGTTGCACGCCGCTCTCGCCCGGCCCGGTGACGAGCTGGAGGCGGAGAGCCGGCTGACCCTCGTCGGGGAGCGGCTGCGGGACCATCTGCGGCACCGGACGGACGTGCCGCGCCGGCACCGTGACCCGGTACTCGCCCGCCGGCTGCGGGAGCTGCTCGACGCCCGGGTCGTCGACGGGATCCCGCTGGCGGAGGCCGCGCGGCTGCTGCACGCCCATCCGGCGCATCTGGTACGGGCGTTCAGTGGTGCGTACGGCATCCCTCCGCACCAGTACCTGACGTCCCGCCGGGTCGGCCGGGCCCGCCGGCTGCTGCTGGACGGGCTGGCGCCGGGCGAGGTGGCGCCGGCGGCCGGCTTCCACGACCAGGCGCACCTCACCCGGCACTTCAGGAGGCTGGTCGGGGTGACGCCCGGGCGCTACCGCAGCGCGCGCTGAGCCTCGTACAGGTTGCGCGGGCGTACGGCGTCCGTCGTGCCGTACAGCTCCAGGCGGGAGTGCGGGTCGCCGGTGAAGTCGGGGACGTCGGTCTGGTCGAACTCACGGACGTCGTTCAGGCCCACCGTCGCCGACCAGGGGGCCAGCCCGTCGATCTTCACCAGGCCGGCGCGGCCGTTGGTGACCCGGATGTTCCAGTGGGTGAAGCGGGCGCCGAACAGCGGGCCGGCGCCGGCGTCCCCGCCGTGCCGGCCGTTGTTGTTCACGGTGATGTCGGTGCGGACGTTGGCGAAGGGCAGGCCGCGGTGGCTGTCGAAGGTGCCCATCCGCATGTCACCGCGCGACCACACGTTGTGGGAGGACAGCCCCTCGACGTTGATGCCGTGGAGTTGGGTGTCCGGGGGCGCGGGGACGGTCCGTTCCTCGATGGTGAAGTCCTCGATCAGGTTGTCGTGGGAGCCCTCGCGGCAGAAGTACGGGTGGTGCGCGCCGCGGCCGGCGACCCGGGTGCGGCGCAGGGTGCAGGCGGAGGAGGCGACCAGGCCGAAACCGTTGTCGACGTGCCGGACGGTGACGTCGTCCACCCAGCAGTCGTAGGCGCACTGCAGGACGACGCCGTTGTAGCCCTTGTCGAGGAGATGGGGTGACTGCGGGGTCTGCACGGCCCGAAGGGTCAGGCCCTCGACGCCGGAGCCGGTCAGCTCGGGGACGTGTGTGGTCAGCCGGGGGTCCCACTCGGGGCGGAGGTCGAGCGGGAGGGGGCGTTCCAGGGTGACGCGGTGGCCGTGGACGCGGGTGACGCGGACGGGCCATTCGTAGGGGACGTAGGACGTCAGTTTCGTCTTGTCGTCCCAGGAGTACGACGCCGGTCCCGGGCCGCCGCCCGCCATGTGCTGGAGGAGGGTGTGGGCGGCGTCGTCGGCCAGGCGGAGGAGGACGAGCCGGCCGGGGTGCAGTGCGCGGGCGTCGGAGACCGTGACCGTCCAGGAGCCCCGCCGTGCCGGTGCGACGGTGGTGAGGGTGGACCACTCGTCGCGCGTGTTGCCGGTCCAGCCCTCGAAGGGCCAGGCCCGGGCCCTGATGGCGGCGGTCAGCGACTGCCAACGCGCTTCGGGCGCCAGCCAGATGAGGCCGCCCGCCCAGGACCAGGAGGACTTGTCGCCGCCGTAGCGGGAGCCGTAGACGCCGATCAGCTCGGTGAGGTTCCTCGTCGCGTACAGGGTCGTCCGGCCGCTGCCGGCGCCGCGCAGGACGACACCGGAGTGGGCGATGCGGATGACGTCGTCGACGCGGTAGGTGCCGGGCGGGACGGTGACCGTGCCGCCGCCGGCCCGTGCGGCGGCGGCGAGGGCACGGTTGATCGCGGGGGCGCAGTTCGTGGTGCCGTCGGCCACGGCGCCGAAGGCGGTGACGTCGGCGACGACGCGGGGGCGGGGGAGGCGGGCGGCTCCGGCGCGGCAGCCGGACCGGCCGACGTAGGGGATCTGCGGGTGGGTGAACGGGGTGCGCCGGAACTCCTGCCAGAGCGCCGGGACTTCGGCGGCGTGGGCGGTGCCGGTCGCGGCGCCCAGGGCCACGGCGGTGGCGCCGGTGAGGAGGGTCCTTCTGGTGAGGTGTGCGTCGCCGCTCATGTCCACCCGCCCTTAAGATTCATGAATATGAACGAAGTTCAGGAATGCGTTGGCGGTGAGCATGCCACCGCCGCGGTTCCGAGGGGAAGGGCTCGGACAGGACCCCGGGGGAACCGGGCGGAAGCCACCCGTCCGCCGATCACCGCTGGTTAGTCTCCCGCCATGGATGACACACAGGAAGCACAGGACTCCCGGGCCCCGCGCGACTCATCCAACCGCACCCGCTCGCTGCCGCTCGGACGGTTCTCGGTCGCCGTCGCGGCTGCCGCCACCCTGGTCGCCCTCGGCGTCGGCGTGGCGCTCGCGGCACCCTCGGACCACGGCCCCCGCCCGGAGCGCGGTGTCACGGACACTGTCCCGCCGGACACGGACACCGGGGGCACGTCCGGCGCGGACAGCGGGGGCACGTCCGGCGCGGACTCCGCCGGCGGCGGCACGGACGCCGGCAGCGTCGCGGGCTCCGGCAGCACCGGTGGCCTCGTCGACGGAGGCAGCAGCGTGGGCGTGGACGCCGGCACCGACGGCGGCGCCGACCCGAGCCCGAGCGGACCCGAACCCTCGGGCGAGCCCACCGGGTCAGCCGGCCTCGACGAGCTGAACCGGCGCATCACGGAGCTGGACAGGAAGGTCGACCAGCTGCCGACCAAGAAGGAGCTGGCCGACGCCCTGCGGGCCTTCGCCGACGAACTCGACCACGGCGGCGGGAACGGGACGCCCGCACCGGACCCGTCCTGAGTGTGCGGCGCCCCGGTCAGTCCGCCGGGCGGTCGATCAGGTGCTTGAACGCGTCCAGGTTCCGCGTGGACTCCCCGCGGGACACCCGCCAGGCGTACTCCTTGCGGATGGAGGAGGCGAAGCCGAGTTCCAGGAGGGTGTTGAAGGCGCCGTCGGCGGCCTCCAGGGTCTGCCCCAGGAGACGGTCGATCTCGTCGGGGGAGACGGAGGCGAGGGGGAGGCGGGCGGTGACGTAGATGTCGCCGAGCCGGTCCACGGCGTAACTCACGCCGTACAGGCGGAGGTTGCGCTCCAGGAGCCAGCGGTGGACGGCCGGTTCGTTCTCGTCGGGGTGGCGGATGACGAAGGCGTTCAGGGAGAGGGAGTGACGGCCGACGAGGAAGGCGACCGTCGTGGAGAGCTTGCGGCTGCCGGGGAGTGTGACGACGTAGTTCCCCGGCTCGGGGTTCTCCCACTCCAGTCCGGCGTCCTTGAAGACGGCCTCCAGAACCTGTCCGGCCTTCTCGACATCACCCATGGTGCGAGCGTACGTGACGGCGGTAGGACTGGGTCGCGGCCGTGTAGGCGTCGGCGGTGGCGGCCGCCGCCGTGTCCCAGCCGAAGGACTGGGCGTGCCGGGCGGCGGCCTGGCCCAGGCGCGGGGACAGGTCCGGCTCGTCGGCGAACCGGCGCAGCACGCGCGCGTAGTCGGCCGGGTCGTGGCCCTGGACGAGGAAGCCGGTCTCGCCGTCGCGCACGGCCACCGGCAGACCGCCGACCGAGGCGGCGATCACCGGGGTCCCGGCCGCCTGCGCCTCGATGGCGACCAGGCCGAAGGACTCGCTGTAGGACGGCATGACGAGGACGGACGCGGCCCGGAACCAGTCCGCCAGCCGCTCCTGGCCGACCGGCGGGCAGAACCGTACGACGTCCGCGATGCCCAGCCGGGCGGCGAGCTTGTGCAGGCCCTCCGGCCTGGCGAGCCCGCTGCCGCTGGGGCCGCCGACGACCGGTACGAGGATGCGCGAGCGCAGCTCCGGACGCGTCTCCAGCAGGACGGCCACCGCGCGCAGGAGGATGTCCGGTGCCTTCAGCGGCTGTATGCGGCCGGCGAAGAGCGGGATCAGCGCGTCCTGGGGCAGGCCCAGGCGGGCGCGGGCGGCGGCCCGGCCGTCGGCGGCGCGGAAGCGCTCCAGGTTCACCCCGGGGTGGACCACGGCGACCTTCGCGGGGTCGGCCGCGTAGTGCCGCAGCAGCTCGCCGGCCTCCTCCTCGGTGTTGGCGATGAGCCGGTCGGCGGCGGCCACGATCTGGGTCTCGCCGATGACCCGGGCGGCGGGCTCGGGGGTGTCACCGTCGGCGAGGCTGGCGTTCTTGACCTTGGCCATGGTGTGCATGGCGTGCACCAGGGGGACGCCCCAGCGCTGGGCGGCGAGCCAGCCGACGTGTCCGGAGAGCCAGTAGTGGGAGTGGACGAGGTCGTAGTAGCCCGGGCGGTGGCCGGCCCACGCCTGCATCACGCCGTGCGTGAAGGCGCACAGCTGCGCCGGGAGGTCCTCCTTGGCGAGGCCCTCGTACGGGCCCGCGTCGACGTGCCGGACCAGGACGCCTGGGGCCAGCTCGACGGCGGGAGGCAGGCCGCCGGCCGTGGCCCGGGTGAAGATCTCGACCTCGATGTTGATCGCGGCGAGCCGCTGGGCCAGCTCCACGATGTAGACGTTCATGCCGCCGGCGTCGCCCGTGCCGGGCTGGTGGAGCGGGGACGTGTGCACGGAGAGCATGGCGACCCGGCGGGGGCGCCGGTGCAGCCGGAGCCGGGTGGCGGCCGCCGGGGAGCGTCGCCCGAGCCTGCTGACGTACTGGCTCACGTGGCGTTCCTCCTCGCTGCGGGCATGCCTGCCGGAGGGCCGCCGTCGCCCTCCACGGAGTGGAACAGCGGGTGGGTGCCCGGCCATTTCCCGATCAAGCGACTTTGCCGAATCATTGCCTGAAAGGGCTCAACTGTTCGAGATGCAGGGGCGTGGACGGAGCACCGCACCCCACTGCCGTACGGGGTCCCGGCCGCCGTCCTCTTACCCTCGTAGGCATGACAGCCCGCGCGACGACCTTCCCCCACCCTCGGCTTCGCTCGAGCGGGGGGACCCCCGTCGTGGGAACGGTGACGCGCGGGACGACCAATCCCAACCGGCTGCGCCGCATGGATCGCTGGATCGCGGCCGTGCACGGTGCCGAGCTGCGGCGTGCCGCGGACCCGGTGGCGGTCGACCTCGGCTACGGCGCGGCACCCTGGACCGCCGTCGAGCTGCTCGGCCGGCTGCGCGCCGTCGCACCCCGCGCGCGCGTGGTCGGCGTCGAGATCGAACCCGAGCGGGTGGCGGCGGCCAGGCCGTACGAGCGGGAGGGGCTCACCTTCCGGCACGGCGGCTTCGAGCTCCCCGTGCCCGGGCGCCCGGTGCTGGTCCGGGCCGCGAACGTGCTGCGGCAGTACGACGAGGGCCAGGTCGCCGCGGTGTGGGAGCGGCTGTGCGCACGGCTCGCCCCGGCGGGCGGCGGCTCACGCGGCGGACTGCTGGTCGAGGGGACCTGCGACGAGATCGGCCGGCGGCACGTGTGGGTGGCGCTCGGCCCCGAGGGCCCGCGCACCGTCACCTTCGCCACCCGGCTGGGCTCCCTGGACCGCCCCTCCGACCTCGCCGAACGCCTGCCGAAGGCACTGATCCACCGCAACGTCCCCGGTGAACCGGTGCACGCCTTCCTGCGCGACTTCGACCGCGCCTGGGCCGCCGCCGCGCCCTACGCCTCCTACGGCGCCCGTCAGCGCTGGCTGCGCGCGGTACGGGACCTGGCGGCCGACTGGCCCGTCACGGATTCGCCGGCCCGTTGGCGGCAGGGCGAAGTCACGGTGTCATGGGGGGCCTTGGCCCCGGTCCGCTGAGCGGCACGAACCAAGGGAACGATCTTCCCTCGCCGTTCGTCACATCGCGGAGGGATCGTCGTACGGGCGGCGACGCGGGGGACGCGGGTGCGGTGATCCGGGGCCGGGGGCATCCGGCTCCGGACGACCTCTGTCGTTTTGCGCGCGGCCGTGGCACGATCCCTCAGGCGACCGTAAGTTACTGACGGTAAATCAGCTGGGGGGTTCAGCCATGGGTACGGGCAAGCGCGGCCTGCTCACCGCCGCCCTGACCGTGATCTGCGCGGTGACCGTTCTCGCGGCACCCGGCACGGCGTTCGCGGCCCCCGCTCCCCTCCCCGTTCCGGCCCCCGCGCCGACGGCGGCTCCCGCGCCCGGCAAGGATCTCGAAGCGGTCCGCGAGAAGCTCGACCGGCTCTACCACGACGCGGCCGTCGCCACCGACGCCTACAACGGGGCCGAGGAGAAGGTACGGAAGCAGTCCGCCGAGATCGCCGCCCTGACCAAGAAGATCGCCCAGGGGCGGCAGCGGCTGGCGGAGCTGAGGGACCAGGCCGGCGCGGCGGCCCGGGACCAGTACCGCACCGGCGGCCTGTCGCCCACGGCACAGTTCCTGCTCAGTGACGACCCGGGCCAATTCCTGGACGGCGCCGGCCGGGTGCTCCAGGGCCAGCAGGCGGCGAAGAAGCTGATCGCCGAAGTGGCCCGCGCCCAGCAGGACTTGCGGGAGTACGCCGACGACGCCGCCGTCCGCTGGAAGAAGCTGGAGGCCGACCGCAAGGCCCGGGCCGCCGCCCGGCGTCAGATCCGCAGGCAGATCGACACGGCCGAGAAGCTGGAGTCCCGGCTGGAGGAGAAGGAGAAGGAGCGGCTCGCCCAGCTCGAACGGGAGGCCGCCGCCAGGGCGCAGACGGCCTGGCTGGACACCGGCGTCCTCGACGACGCCGACGCCAGGACCTCCGCCCGCGGCACGAAGGCCGTGCGGTACGCCACCGCCCAGCTCGGCAAGCCGTACGTGTGGGGCGCCGAGGGGCCGGACTCCTTCGACTGCTCGGGCCTGACCTCCAAGGCCTGGGCGGCGGCCGGGCACCCCGTCCCGCGGACCTCGCAGGAGCAGTGGAAGCAGCTCCCGCACGTCGACGTGAAGGACATGCGCCCCGGTGACCTCGTCATCTACTTCGACGACGCCAGCCATGTCGCGATGTACGTCGGCGACGGCAGGATCATCCACGCCCCGCGTCCCGGGCGCACGGTGACGGTCGCGGGCGCCGGCTCGATGCCCATCCTCGGCGTCGTACGGCCGGACGCGACCGGTCCCGCGCACGGCCGGCCGGACGCGTGACGGGCCCCGCGCGCGGGCCATCCGCCCGGTGACGTACGTCATGTGACCCACCGCACGCCCAACGCCCGCCCAAACCGGTACAGGACGTGAGCTTCGTCATCACCCGCCCGCCGAGGCCGTGTCCAACTGCGGTACGGAACGCGGCATATGACGGCGGCGGGCCCCGGAGCGACGCGGCTCACACCATTCCGCCGGGGCGGTCGCAGCCGCTAGGGTCACCCGTCGGTGGGTCGAGACCCTCGACGCCGCCGTGCCCTCGGGGGGAGGGAAGGAACCCAGGACGATGCCCGTACCCGTACCGCGGCAGAGAGCGATCCCGGCCGTGGAGAGTGGTCAGGCGCAGGCCGCCCGCACCGTCGGCGGCCCCCTCAAGGAAGAGGCCCACCGCGACGCCACGCCCGTGCACAGCACCGGCGCCACTCTCACCCTGCTGCTGATCGAGGACGATCCGGCCGGTATGCCGATCGTGCCCGACCTGCTGGACCCGGCCGGCAAGCCGATCCGCGTCCGCACCGCCCGCAACCTCACCGAGGCCGGGCGGCTGCTCACCGACGACGTCCACTGCATCCTGCTGGACCTGGCGCTCCCGGCGCCGGGCGGCAGCGACACCGACGACGAGCTGGCCGTGCTCCGGCACGTGCTCCAGCTCGCGCCCCGGCACGCCGTGCTCGCGCTGACCGCCTCCGGCGACGCCGAGCGCGGCGCCGAGGCCGTGCGCGTGGGCGCCCAGGACTACCTGTTCCGGGACGAGCTGGACGGCCGGCTGCTCAGCCGCGCCATCCGCTACGCGGTGGAGCGGAAACGGTCCGACACCGCCGAGCGGCGGCTCGCCGAGGGCAAGCTGCGCGCCCAGGAGAACCGCCGCCTGGAACGCGGCCTGCTGCCGACCCCGCTGCTGGACGGCTCCGCGCTGCGCTTCGCCGCCCGCTACCGCCCCGGCCGCTCCCGGGCCCTGCTCGGCGGCGACTTCTACGACGCCGTCCGCACCCCCGACGGCACCGTCCACGCCATGATCGGTGACGTGTGCGGGCACGGCCCGGACGAGGCCGCGCTCGGCGTGGAGCTGCGGATCGCCTGGCGGGCGCTGACCCTGGCCGGGCTGTGCGGGGACGAGCTGCTGAACACGCTGCAGCAGGTGCTGGAGCACGAACGCGCCGACGAGGAGATCTTCGCGACGCTGTGCACGGTGGACATCGCCCCCGACGGCCGCCGCGCGGGCCTGTGCCTGGCCGGCCATCCGGCCCCGCTGATCGCCCGCCCCGGCCGGCCCGCCCGGCTGCTGCCGTACGAGAACAACGGCCCCGCCCTCGGCCTGCTCCCCGGCGCCCGCTGGCCGCGGATGCAGGTGGAGCTGGGCGCCGAGTGGAGCCTGATGCTCTACACCGACGGCCTGATCGAGGGCCGGGTCGGCGCGGACGGGGACCGCCTCGGCCAGGACGGCATGGTGGAGATGATCCGCCGCCAGCTCGCCGAGGGACTGCGCGGGGAGGAACTGCTGCGGGCCGCGGTCAGCGAGGTCCGCGACCTCAACGGCGGCGAGCTGACCGACGACGTCGCGGTGGTCCTGCTGGACCGCACTCCCTGAGCCGAGCCCCACCGGCCCCGCGCGGGGGAACGTCGAGCGGTGCGCCACCCCTTCCCCTCGGCGGGCGGACGCACCCCTTCCCCTCGGTGGGCCGGCCGCAGCGCGCTCCCGGGCGCGGGCGCCGCGCGGCGATCCACGCACGATTGGCGGACGGCGAGAGCCGGGCGGACGGCGAGAGCCGGGCGGACGGCGAGAGCCGGGCGGGCGGCGAGAACCCGGCGCGGCGGCAGCCGGCCGCCCCGCCACCCCGCTGACGGCCGACCGCTACCGGCCGCCGTTGTACGGCCCGTACGGACCGTCGCTGCTGCTGCCGCCGCCGCGGCGGCCCCAGCCTCGGCCACCGCCGACCTGCTGGAGCGCGGGGCGCACGTCCACCAGATACACGATGGCGGCGACGGCGCCGGCGATCGGCAGGACGGACAGGATCGAGAACAGATAGCTGACCACCAGCGCGATGCCGAGGATGATCAGCCAGAAGACCTTGTTCTGCTTGTCGGCCGCGCGGAAGGCGTCCTCGCGCCGGAACGCCGCGTCGAACAGTCCGAACGCGGCCAGGGCCATCAGAACGATCTTCAAGATGCCCATGAATCCCGCGAAGCCCAACATCAGCATGCTGCCCACCGCCCGTTGATTCCCGATCCTGCTACGCCGCCACCGTACCCAGAGAACGGGCCGGACACCCCACAGGTGCCCGGCCCGGACGCGCCACGCCGGTTCATGGTCACTTGGCCGGCGGGGTGGCCTTCTTCGGGGTGGTGCCGGTCTTGCGGGCGGCCGGCGTCTTCCGCGCCGCCGGCCGCTCCTCGCCGGGCGTGGTGGTCGCCTCGGCGGGCGTGGTGGTCGTCTCGGCGGGCGCCGGCGTGGTCGTCGCCGCGGCCGGCGTGACCACCGGGGCGGGGGCGACGGTCGCCTCGGCCGCCGGCTCGGGCGCGTCGGCCTTGATGTCGCCCGGCTCGGCCTTGCCCTCGACGGCGATCGCCAGTTCCTCGATCTCCTCGGCGGCCTCGCCGCGCCAGGTCTTCACGGCCTGCTCGCCGTGCTCGGCGACCTTCTCGTAGGTCTCACGGGCCTTGACGGCGTACTCGGCGGCGACGCCGACACCGCGCAGCGCGAGGTCCTGGGCCGTCTCGCCGAGCTTCTTCACGTCGAGGGAGCCGATGAAGCCGTTGACCCGGGTCTGCAAGGTCTCCTGCGCCTCCTTGGCGCGGGCGGCGGCCCTCTCCTGCACGGCCTTCGGGTCGGTGTTGCGCACGGCGTCGATGCGGGCCGGGGCCTCGGCACGCAGCTGCTCGACCAGGGCCGGCACCTTCTTGGCCTGCTGGAGCGCCAGGTCGGCGGTGCCGGCGGCGAAGTAGAGCGGAGTGGGGTCGCTGAGGGTCTTGC
Organism: Streptomyces sp. NPDC014991; assembly: GCF_043080665.1. Taxonomy (NCBI): domain Bacteria; kingdom Bacillati; phylum Actinomycetota; class Actinomycetes; order Kitasatosporales; family Streptomycetaceae; genus Streptomyces; species Streptomyces sp. NPDC014991. Next base: position 69,667 of record NZ_JBIBVY010000020.1, on the reverse strand, counting down.
GCAGGTCGTCGGTGATGGCCATGGTGAAGGGTCCTCCCGGATCGGATTCGCGTTCGACTGGGTTGGTGTGGTCCGCGGCGGGCGTCCGGAGCCCTGGTCCGGCGTTACCCGGCCGTCCGCCGTGGACCGGCGTCTGTGTCACTTCCGGCGGCATCGCCCGCGCCGGCGGCGTGGGTGTCCGGGCCGGTCTCCTCGACGGCGGCGGGCCGGCCGCCCCCGAATCCGTTCTCCTTGCGGAAGGATTCGTAGATCTGGAGCAGCACCTGCTTCTGCCGCTCGTCGAGCGAGGGATCGGCGAGGATGACGGCGCGTGTGGCGCCTTCCCGCAGGCGTTCCTCCCCGTCCCGCTCGGCGTCGAGGATGCCGGCGCGGACGTAGAGCGTCTCGGCGGAGATGCGCAGGGCCTTGGCGACCTGCTGGAGCACCTCCGCGCTGGGCTTGCGCAACCCGCGCTCGATCTGGCTCAGGTACGGGTTGGACACCCCGGCGGCGTCGGCGAGCTGCCGCAGCGACAGCTGGGCGTTCCGCCGCTGTTCGCGCAGGTACTCACCGAGGTTGCCGACGTTCAGCGATGCCATGACTCCACCTTGCCCCACCACTGCTAACTTTTGCAAGCATCCGCTTGCAAAAGTGTGTCGTGGCGTCCGACACCTCTCACGAGGCGTCCTGTCCTGTCTCTGCGATCTGTGGGCAGTCCCGTTCTTCTGTAGGCATGTGCGACCGGGTCCTGGTCATGTGTAGGCAAGTTCTGAAGTGTTCCGGTCTTGTGTAGGTACGGCGATCACCCCGCTTCGACGGTCGAAGTGACTGGTCGACGTCGTACCGGAGGCCCGGGATGGATGCGGATGAGGTGCTGGCGGAGGACATCGAGCTGGAGTACGTCAGCACAGCGGGCGTACGCGAGCGGGGGCCTTTGAGCCGGTTGTGGCCGGTGCGGTTCGAGTCGGTACGGCCTGAGCGCCGGTTCCCGGCGTTTCGTGGTCAGGGCAACTGGTGCGGTTGGTACTGGTCGGCGACCTGTGGCGGGCATGTGGGCTATGAGTCGTGGCTGGAGCGCGACCGCTTGATGCTGCTCGACTCCGATCCGCTGGTGACGGGCATAGCCTCGCAGCCGTTCCGGCTGTCGTGGACCAGCACGGATGGGAAGCGGGTGCGGCATACACCCGACTTCTTGGATCGGCAAGAACGTCTTCGCCCCGGAACAGCAACTCGACCTGTCCCGAACCCCCGACGTCAGGCGCGCCCAACGCCAGTACTGGCGGCTCCGACAACGCCACGGCCCGACCATCACCGGCATCTGCCACGACGCCACCGGCAAGCTCTGGAGCGGACTGGCCCACCGCCACTACCGGCTCACCCGCCGAGCCGAACTCCTCCACGACCTGGTCCGAGTCAAGGGACCAACGGTCGAACCCGACAAGGCGGCCCCCTGGCTGATCGCAGCCGGATACCCCGAACACGTCACGCTGATCAGCCTGTTCGCATCCGCAGGTTGGAGACGGTCCATCCTCAGCGACGACCTCCTCGTCGTCTCGCAGGCCCTCGCTGAATTCCACCGCCGCTTCCCGATGCAGGCGCCCCTGCGAGGCACCAGCCGCACATGGCTCAGCACCACCATCGAAGCCACAGCCAGACGTATCGAAGCCATCTTGAACCCTTGATCTTGCTCAGAAGATCGTTCTGTTGGAGGCTGAGGCATGCAGAATCTGCCGACATTCGTTTTTGTTCATGGGGCCTTCGCGAATTCGTTCTCGTTCGCGCCACTGCAGGCCGAGCTCGCCTTACTCGGGCATCGCTCGGCCGCGGTCGACCTTCCCGGGCACGGATTCGAGGCGACCTTCCCCGCGGCCTACCAGGCTCCCCAGGTTCTCGACGCCCTCGCCGCAGAACCAGGGAGCATCAAGGGAGTCACACTCGCCGACAACGCCGCCCGCGTGATCGAAGTCCTCGAACGAGCCAAGCAGAATGGGCCCACCATCCTCGTCGCCCACAGCAGGGGCGGCATCACAGCCACCGCCGTCGCCAACGCCCGGCCCGAGCTGATCGACCGGATCGTTTACGTCTCCGCCTGGTGCCCCGTCGATCTGGACGTAAGCGACTACTACGCCCAGCCGGAGATGGCGGACGTCGACGCGGGAGCCTTCGCTGCCACGCTCGTAGGAAACCCGGCCGAACTCGGTCTGCTCCGCACCAACTTCCGCACCGCCGAGCCAGCGGCGCTCGCCGCGTTCAAGCAAGCGTTCGCCGCCGACCTCACCGATGACGAGTTCCGGACCTTCCTGAACACCTTCCAGCCCGATGAGAACCTCGACGCCGGCACGTCCGCCGACCGGGCACAGGCCACGACCTGGGGCCGGATTCCCAAGACCTATGTGCGCCTGGCCGCCGATGCCAGCATTCCGCTCGCCGTGCAGGACCGCATGATCCGCGAAGCCGACGCGCTCACACCCGGCAACCCCTTCGACGTCCGGACACTCGAGGGGAGCCACCTGCACTGGCTCGTCCACCCGAAGTCCGCCGCCGAGCTGCTCGCAAACCTCGCGGCGCGCTGACGCACCCCCAGAGTCAGCTGCCTACGGTTGAGCGGGACAGGAGAAGCCCGCTCGTCCCACTCAACCGTAAGCACCGCAGGTCAGAGCCCCACCATGCCCACAGTTATCTGGGACAGGACACGGAGCGTGATCGGTGAGGGTCATGCCGGACGCCAGGGCGCGGGCGGCGTCGGCGAAGTACTGCTCGTCGGCGCCAGGGGCGAGGCCGAGGGGGACGCCCTGGCCGAGGCCGACGAACAGTGCCCTGAGCCCGGTGACCAGGCGTCGCGCCTGGTGCGATGTCACAACGCTCCCGTTGTGCGCTCGTCCCGCGAACAGCGTGATCAGGTGGTCCTCCTGCGACCGCACGGAGGCGGCGAGCCGGGAGCCGAGGTCCGGGTCGTGCAGGGCCATGCCCGGGCAGCGGCGCCGGGGGTGAGGTGTGGCTCGGGTACCAGACGGCCGCCCCCGTCGTGTTCGCCGCGCTGCTGACCGCCGCCACCCCCACCCGGACCGTCTCGGACACGCGCACGGGAAGCCCCGGTCACTGACGCCGGGCACCCCGGGTAAGGCACTCCCACCGCCTCGCCCTCGGCGGGACGGGACACCCCCTCCGGACCGGTCGGACGGGATCGGTCAGGAATCGAGAAGCGGTGGGCGGGTGGGCGCCGTTAGCGTGTCCGGGCGGCCCCACGGACGGAGAGACGATGAGCATGGGCACGAGGACGGAAGCGCAGGCGGACACCGCGCACGTGGCCGACGGTCACGAGCTGATCCGCGTGCACGGCGCGCGCGAGAACAACCTCAGGAACGTCAGCGTCGAGATTCCCAAGCGCCGGCTGACGGTGTTCACGGGCGTGTCCGGGTCGGGCAAGAGTTCGCTGGTGTTCGACACCATCGCCGCGGAGTCGCAGCGGCTGATCAACGAGACGTACAGCGCCTTCGTCCAGGGCTTCATGCCGACGCTGGCGCGGCCCGACGTCGACGTGCTCGACGGACTGACCACCGCGATCATCGTCGACCAGCAGCGCATGGGGGCCGATCCGCGCTCCACCGTCGGCACCGCCACCGACGCGCACGCGATGCTGCGGATCCTGTTCAGCCGGCTCGGCACGCCGCACATCGGCTCCCCCAAGGCGTTCTCCTTCAACGTCGCCTCCATCAACGGGGCGGGCGCGGTCACCGTGGAGCGCGGCGGGCGGACGGTGAAGGAGCGGCGCGAGTTCAGCATCACCGGCGGCATGTGCCCGCGCTGCGAGGGCCGGGGCTCGGTCACCGACATCGACCTGACCCAGCTGTACGACGAGGACAGGTCGCTCGGCGAGGGCGCGCTCACCGTTCCCGGTTACAAGCCCGGCGGCTGGAACCACCGCCTCTACACCGAGTCCGGTCTCTACTCCCCCGACAAGCCGATCCGCACGTTCACCAAGAGGGAGCTGCACGACTTCCTGTACCGCGAGCCGACCCGGATGAAGATCGCGGGCATCAACATGACGTACGAGGGGCTCGTCCCGCGGATCCGGAAGTCGATGCTCGCCAAGGACCGGGAGGCGATGCAGCCGCACATCCGGGAGTTCGTGGACCGGGCGGTCACCTTCACCACGTGCCCCGACTGCGACGGCACCCGGCTCAGCGAGGCGGCCCGCTCCTCGAAGATCGAGGGGATCAGCATCGCCGACGCCTGCGCGATGCAGATCAGCGACCTGGCCGGGTGGGTGCGCACCCTGGCCGAGCCGTCGGTGGCACCGCTGCTGACCTCGCTGGGCGAGACGCTGGACTCGTTCGTGGAGATCGGCCTCGGCTATCTCTCGCTGGACCGGCCCGCGGGCACGCTCTCGGGCGGCGAGGCGCAGCGTACGAAGATGATCCGCCATCTCGGCTCCTCGCTCACCGACGTCACGTACGTCTTCGACGAGCCGACGACCGGCCTGCACCCCCATGACATCCGGCGGATGAACGACCTGCTGCTGCGGCTGCGGGACAAGGGCAACACGGTGCTGGTCGTGGAGCACAAGCCGGAGGTCATCGCGATCGCCGACCATGTGGTGGACCTCGGCCCGGGTGCCGGTACGGCGGGCGGCACCGTCTGTTTCGAGGGCACCGTGGCGGGGCTGCGGGCGAGCGGCACGCTCACCGGCCGGCACCTGGACGACCGGGCCGCGCTGAAGAAGTCGGTGCGCGAGCCGGCCGGGGCCCTGGAGATCCGGGGGGCGACGCGGCACAACCTGCGGGGCGTGGACGTCGACATCCCGCTCGGGGTGCTGGTCGTCGTCACCGGTGTCGCCGGTTCGGGAAAGAGTTCACTGGTCCACGGGTCGGTGCCGGCCGGGCAGGGCGTGGTGTCGGTCGACCAGGCGCCGATCCGCGGCTCGCGCCGGAGCAACCCGGCGACGTACACCGGGCTGCTCGACCCGGTCCGCAAGGCCTTCGCCAAGGCCAACGGCGTGAAGCCGGCGCTGTTCAGCGCCAACTCGGAGGGCGCCTGCCCGGGCTGCAACGGCGCCGGCGTCGTGTACACCGACCTGGCCATGATGGCCGGTGTCGCGACCACCTGTGAGGAGTGCGAGGGCAAGCGGTTCGACGCCTCGGTGCTGGAGTACCGCCTCGGTGGCCGGGACATCAGCGAGGTGCTGGCGATGACGGTGACGGAGGCGGAGGAGTTCTTCGGCGCGGGGGCGGCACGGACCCCGGCCGCCCACCGGGTCCTCGGGAACATGGCCGACGTGGGCCTCGGTTATCTCACCCTCGGCCAGCCGCTCACCACGCTGTCCGGCGGCGAGCGGCAGCGGCTCAAGCTGGCCACGCACATGGCCGACAAGGGCGGGGTCTACGTCCTGGACGAGCCGACCACGGGTCTGCACCTCGCCGATGTGGAGCAGCTGCTGGGCCTTCTGGACCGGCTGGTGGACTCCGGCAAGTCGGTCATCGTCATCGAGCACCACCAGGCGGTCATGGCGCACGCCGACTGGATCATCGACCTGGGTCCCGGCGCGGGACACGACGGCGGCCGGATCGTCTTCGAGGGCACCCCCGCCGAGCTGGTGGCGGCCCGCTCCACCCGAACCGGCGAGCACCTGGCGGAGTACGTGGGCGCCTGAACGTCACCCTGGGCCGTGTCTCGTGACGGGCGCCCGCCGGTCAGAACGGCAGCGGGCGGGCGTGCACCACGTCGAGCTGGGACACCGCCCGGGTCAGGACGACGTACAACCGGTGGGCGCCCCGCTCCTCCGCCTCCACCACGGCGGCCGGTTCCACGGCGACGACGTGGTCGTACTCCAGACCCTTGACCACGCTCGCGGGGACGACGGCCAGCCGGGCGCCGAGCGCGTCGGGGCCGGCCGGTGCCAGGCCGGCCGCGGTGAGCGCCGCCCGCACCGGGCCGGTGTCGGCGTCGGCCGTGACCACCCCGACCGAACCCTCCCGGGCGAGGGCGTCCCGTACGGCGGTCACGGTGGTGCCGAGGAGATCGTCGGTCGGCCGCAGGGTCAGTTCCCCGTCGGTGCGCAGGGAGGTGGCGGCGGGTACGGCGACGCCGAGGCGGGGCAGCAGCCGGTTGGCCAGCTCCACGACGGCCGCGGGCACCCGGAACCCGGTGGTCAGCGGTACCACGGCCGCGTCGGGCCGGCCGAGGTGGCGCAACTGGACGGACCAGTCGCGGGCGGCCCACGGGGTGGTGCCCTGGGCCAGGTCGCCGAGGACGGTGAGGGAGCCGAACGCGGCCCGGCGGGCGACGGCCCGGCACTCCATGGGCGAGAGGTCCTGCGCCTCGTCCACGACGATGTGGCCGTGGCCCTCGGGGTGTTCGATCAGCCCGGCGAGTTCGTCGAGGAGGACCAGGTCGGCGGCCGACCAGCGGGCGGACTTGTAGGAGCGGGGCGGGCGGGGCCACAGCAGGGCCGTCCGCTCCGCCGGTTCGAGCAGCCCGTCGGCGGCGCGGGCCAGCGCCGCGGGGTCGGTGAGGAGTCCGGTGAGGACCTCCTCGGGGCGGACCCTGGGCCAGACGGCGTCGAGCTGCGCGGTGAGCGGACGGCACCGTTCGACGCGGCGCACCCAGGAGGCCGGCAGGACCCCGGAGCGCCGCTCGGCCCGGTCCCGCAGCCGCCGTACGACCCGGGTGCGCACCCGCTCACGGCCGACGGCGTACGGCGGTTCCTCGGCGCGTACCTCCGCCACGATCGCGGCGAGTTCGGCGGCGGGCACCCGCCACCGGTAGGAGCCGTCGGGTACGGCGAGGTCGGTGACGACCTCGGCGCTCACGCGCGCGTACAGCGCCCGGCGCAGCACCTCGGCCATGCGCGGGTCGTGCTTGACGGTGGCGGCGGGCACGGTGTCGGTGCCGGTGACGGGGTGGCGGGCGATCTCGTCCAGCAGGGTGGCCTGGCGGACGCCGCTCTCGCCGAGGGAGGGCAGCACCTCGGCGATGTACGACAGGAAGGTGCGGTGCGGGCCGAGGATGAGCAGGCCGGAGCGGGTGAGCCGGCGGGGGTGGGTGTAGAGCAGGTATGCGGCCCGGTGCAGGCCGACGGCGGTCTTGCCGGTGCCGGGGGCGCCCTGCACGCACACCGAGTCGGCGAGGGCGGCGCGGACGAGGTCGTCCTGCTCGGGCTGGATGGTGGCGGCGATGTCCCGCATGGGTCCGATGCGGGGCCGCTCGATCTCGCGGGCGAGGAGGCGGCCGGGCCGGGACTCGCCCCGGCCGAGGTGCTCGTCCTCCAGGCCGGTGAGGCCGGCGGAGTCGCCCCGGCTGCCGGGGGCCCACCCGAAACGGCGCCGGACGGCCACGCCCTGCGGGTCGCCGGGGCTCGCCTGGTAGAAGGCGCGGGAGACGGGGGCCCGCCAGTCGACGACCAGGGGCGGGGCGGCGGGGTCGGTGGTGATCCGCACCCGGCCGACGTGGTAGTGCTGCCCGCCGTGTTCCGGATCGTCCTCGCCGAAGTCGAGCCGGCCGAAGAACAGCGGGCCCGGCGGGAGTTCGCGCATGGCCTTGGCCTGGCTGCGCAGCCGGTGGCCGAGGACTTCGGCGTCGGCGCCGGAGGCGGAGACGTCCTCGCCGATGACGACCTGTTCGGCGGCTCCCTCGACCATGGCGGCGAGGGCGGCGCGGCAGGTGTCGTGGTAGGCGCGCTCGGTGTGGAGGGTGTCCGTGAGGGCGGGGTCGAGTGACGTCATGGCGCCAGCGTAGCGCCATAACGTTACCGAGTTACATTTTTAACTTAGTCTCACTTGCTTGGGCCCAGTTCCGGCAGGCCCGCGGCCAGCCGCCCGAACGCCCGCTCCGCCGCCCGTACGGCCTCCGGCGCCACCTCGTCGACCGGCTCCCCCGCCGCGATCCGCCGCCAGTTCTCCTGCGCGAGGATCCGCTGGACGGCGATGATCTGCCCCGCCGCCAGCCGGGCGTCCAGCCCGCCGCCGAGAGCGTCCGCCAGGGCCGCCTCCGACCGCTCCAGATGGCCGTACGCCCGCGCCACCAGGGCCGGGGTCCCGTACAGCAGGGTGTGGAAGGCGAGCACCTGGGGATGGTCGTTCAGCCCGGTGACCGGATCACGCCGCTCCAGCCCGGCGAGGAAGTGCCTCCGCAGCGCGTCCACCGGGTCGGCCGCCCCGGCCACCACCCGCGCGGCCTCCGCCTCGTGGTCCGCGATGCGGTGCAGGACCAGGTCCTCCTTGGCCGGGAAGTACCGGAACAGGGTCGGCTTGGAGATCCCGGCCGCCGCGGCGACCTCCGCCACCGGCACCGCCTCGAAGCCCCGCTCCAGGAACAGCCGCACGGCGATGTCCGACACGTCCTGGTACATCTGCCGCCTCTTGCGCTCACGCAGGCCCATCTCACCCATGGGGGGAGCCTACGCAGGGGCGCCGGGGCCGGTCGGCCACGCCGGGTGCGGGGTGCCGCGCCGCCGGGACGACAGGCCCAGGGAGGCGGTGGCCGCGGCCAGCGTCATGGCGTACGAGTCCACCGCGCGGCGCACGTTGGGGGCGTCCAGGCCGGTGCCGGTGACCAGGCGGTCGAGGTCGACGTAGGCCGAACGGACGATCTCGATCCACCGGTACACCCGCCAGTCCCGCTGCCAGCCCTCGGTGAAACGCGCGGGCAGCCGGGCGTCCCAGCGTCGGAACATGCGGTCCCGGATCTCCGGCCGGGTCGGGGTCAGGTGCATGTGCCGGACCAGCTCGTACAGCGGGTCCCCGACCAGTGCCATCTCCCAGTCGATGAGGGTGAGGGGCGGGCCGTCGTCGCGGCGCACCAGGTTCCAGGGGTTGAGGTCACCGTGCAGCAGGGCGCAGGCGCGGTCGGTGACCCGGTGCCGGGCGAGGATCTCGCGGAGCCGGGGCGCGTCCGGCAGCCCGAGGAAGCGGGCCGCCCGCTGGGACTCCCCGGGCAGGCCGGCGACCAGCGCCACCAGCTGGTCGCTGAGCCAGCCGTAGAAGCCGGGGCCCCCGGCCACCGGGTCGGTCGGGGTGTAGTCGACACCGGTGAGAGCGGCCAGCTGGTCGACCAGGCAGTCCGCCTCGTGCGGCAGCAGCCCGTGCACCGGGTGCTCGGGGCGGCGGCCGAGGTCGCGGGCGCCCTCGTAGGTGTGGACGGTGAAGGCGTCCCCGCCGTACCGGTGGGACGGATCCGTGGCATGGCTGGTGCCCAGCGCGAGCACCCGGGGCGCGGCCACGGGCACCCCGGAGCGCTCGATCGCCCGGAGCACGGCGTGCTCACTGAGGAAACCCGTCTCGCGCCGCAGGACGACGGTCGCCTCACGGCGGACGACGACGGGGAAGGCGGTTCCGGGCACCCGGAGCACCGTGGTGAGGTGCGCGGCCCCCTTGAACACCCGGTCGGCCGGGGCGGCGCCCTCCAGGAACAGCGCGTCGGCGACAGCCGGGTACGGGAAGTCGGGGTGTTCGGGGACGCGCCGGTCGGGGGTCCAGCCGAGGGCGCGGGCCGGTGCGGGGCGCCGGGGCACGGCTCCGGACGCCGCCCGCCGGAACAGGATCCGCTCGATCTCCCGCCGCTCGGGCACCCGGCCCAGCCGCAGCGGGCCGGCGGCGGCGCGCAGCGCGTCGCGGACGGTGGCCGCCGCCGCGTCCAGGCGCCGCTGGTCGAAGGCGTCCTCCAGCGAGCGCGCGGCCCGGATCACGTCGGCGTACAGGGACTGGGCGTACTCGAAGGCGAGGTAGTGCCGCAGGTCCCGGGAGAGGCCGGCCGTGGCGGCGGGCCGCACCCGGTGCACCGCCCCGGCCCAGGCCTCGACGACCTCGTGCCGCTGGTGCTCGGGGTAACGCATCCGCACCAGGTGGACGGCGAGGTCGTGCAGCGGATCGCCGTAGCTCGCCAGCTCCCAGTCCACGCAGTGCAGCGTCGGGTCACCTGCGGCCGGCCGGACGAGGTTGCCGCGGTGCAGGTCGCCGTGGATCAGCCCGTACGGCCGCCGGGTCAGCGCGGGGACGCGGTCCGCGAACCGCGACAGGGCGTCCTCGGGCACGCCGAGTGCGGTGAACAGGCCGCCGTAGCGACGCCGGTTGGGCTGCCGGATCTGCTGGTCGGCCAGGTGGGCGAGGGTGCGCAGGAAGCCCTGGGAGTCGGTGTGGTTGCGCGGCCAGTGGGCCGGCAGGGGCGGCAGGACGCCGCCGCGCACCTGGGCGAGGGTGGCGAGCAGGTCCGCCAGTTCCCGCAGCAGCGGTCCGTCGACGGGTCCGCCGGGGCCGCAGAGGTCGGTGAGCACGGCGCCGTCCACATGGCTGTGGACGGCATGGCCGGGCCCCGCGGCTAGGCACTCGGGCACGTTCGGCAGCACTCTGCGCACGGCGCGCAGGATGTCCGGCTCGCTCCGCCAGGTCCGGATCACCACCGGTACCGCGTCCGGACGCGGCACCCGTACGGTCACCGGGGTGCCCGGCTCGCGGCCGAACAGCCCGGCGAGGGGTGCGGTGAGCGGGACGACGTGGTCGCGGTGGTGGTGGCCGCCGCTCGCCCGGCCGGCCGCGACGGCACGGGCCACGAATTCCCGGACGAGGGCATCGGTCCGGTCTCTGCCGGCGTGCTCCCCGGCCACGGCACGGGGAACAGGCGGTGCGCCCACGGGCCGCTCCGGGTAGGTCGTGCGGAAAAGGAGGGTCGGGGAAAGCGGGTCGGGAAAGGCGGGGCCGGGGCCCCGGGACGGCGCCCGAGGACCCGTCGGTCGCGACGCCGGGCCCGGCGGGGGTTCGCCACGCCCTCGCGCCCAGGACGAGCGGTCCGACGGGTGGTCGGCCGCTCACCTGCGCCGGGTGTGACGCACACGTCCCGGGCGGTGGCCCGGAGTGGCGGCATCGTAACGCACCGCAGGGTACGGCGGCGGCACGCTAGCGGTGGGCGCCGTGGCCGCCGCGGAGCAGCCGCAGCAGGGGGTGAAGTGAGCGGACGACGTGGTCCGCGCCCGCCGCGCGCAGGGCCTTCGCCTGCTGGGCGCGGCGCGCGTAGCCCAGGAAGGGGACGCCGGCCCGGCGGGCCGCGGTCAGGTCCGAGAGGGAGTCGCCGATCATCAGGGCGGTCGTGGGCGCCGCGCCCATCGCGTTGAGGGCCCGGTTGAGGCAGTGCGGGTCCGGTTTCAGGTGGTGCAGGTGTTCGGTGCGGCCGTACAGATGAGGGCTGAAGCAGCCGGTGGTGCCACGGGACTCGAGGTAGGTGCGGGCGGCGCGCGGTGAGTTGTTGGTGGTGACGGCGAGGCGGGCGCCGACGGCCGTCCAGGTGTGGATCAGCGGGTCGGCGTAGGCGGTGGGCAGCGCGGAGGCGGCGGCCCGCAGTTCTTCCTGGGTGAGCCGTTCCTCCAGGCCGGCGACGAGGTCGCTGCCCGGGCGCCGGCGGCCCACGGCACGCAGGACGACCTGCGGGTCCAGGGTCTCCCGCTCGGCGTCGGTGAGCAGTCCGCGCAGGCCCTGCCGCTCCAGCCAGTCCACCAGGTCCGCGGCCACCCGCTCGGCCCGGTGCGTGGCGAACAGCCGGCAGATCGGCCCGTCGAAGTCCCACAGCACGAAACGGGCCGGTGTGATCAGTTCCCGTAGCTTCTCGATCTCGCTCGCAACAGAAGTCGCATCAGAAGTCGCGTCAGAAGTCACTAGGAGAGTGTCAGGTCCGTGGTGATGGTTTCCCAGAGGGCGTCGAACCACTTCTGCGACTGTTCCACGAACGCCGCGTCCCGCTGTCCGGCCCGCCGCTCGAAGGAGAACAGCAGGGACTCGGAGCCCAGCGCGTCGTACATCTCCAGCGTCCCGTCCTCGGTGGGCTCCTCGCGGCGCGTGACCGTGTAGTACGCGAACAGCGCCTCCGACCCGTTGAGCAGGTACAGCTTCACCGGCGGGGTGAACGGCAGCGCCCGGAACGTCACCCGGACGTCGATGTCGTGCGTGCCGCGCAGGGCCTGGAGGTTGTACTGGAGCACCTGGCCCTGGGCGTTGCGCATCGCCAGCCAGCGCTGGTGGACCGCGTCGTCGTCGCTGCCGGCGTCGACGGAGACCGGGAAGGCGAGATTGATGTCCCGGGACGGCAGCAGGACGCGGACGTCGACCCGGCCGGGCCGCAGCCGGCCGTCATGGATGAGCCGCAGCGGTTCGCCGAGGGCGGGTATCAGGCTCTGCGCGGTCAGGCAGACGGCGTCGATGCGCACGTGCGGCACGGCGAAGGCCTCGGTCAGCCGGGGGGCGAGGGCCACCATGGTCGGCTGCGGCTCCTCGTGCGACGGGGCCGGCCCGGCGACCCGGGGCGGGCTGCCCTTGCTGACGTCGGTGAGCAGGCCGTCCTCCTGGAGTGCCCGCAGGGCCTGGCGTACGGCACCCCGCTCCACGCCGAACTCCCCGGCCAGCTCGGCCTGGGTCGGCAGCCGCTCACCGGCCCGCAGGGCGCCGGAACGGATGCGGTCGCGCAGGGTGTCGGCGATCTGCTGCGACCTGCGCCGTCCGCTGCCGTTGACTGCCATGTTCTCCTGGGTCACGACCAAAAGCTACAACCCTGATCCATCCCTGGGGAGTTGCCCGTAAGTTGTTCGCACGGGACGACCAAGTAGGACCAGACACAGCCAAGTTGGTCGCGAACTCGGCCGGGTCGGCAGCACTCAGGGTTCCAGGGCCAGCTCCGAACTGATCGTCTCCCACAGCGCGTCGAACCACAGGCGGGACTGTTCCACGAACGCCGCGTCCTGCCGCCCGGTCCGCTGCCCGAAGGCGAACAGCACGGACCGGGTGCCGTCGGCGTCGTACAGCTCCACGTGCTCGTGCTCGATCTCCCGCTCGCGGCGCCCCAGCGTGTAGTACGCGAACAGTGCCTCCGACCCGTTGAGCAGGTACAGCTTCACCGGCGGGGTGAACGGCAGCGCCCGGAAGGAGATGCTCACGTCGATGCCGTGGGTGGTGCGCAGGGCCAGCAGGTTCTGCCGCAGGACCAGGCCCTGGGCGTTGCGCTGGGACAGCCAGCGCCGGTGCAGCAGGCCACCGTCGTCGGCGTCCACCGGTGCCGGGAAGGCGAGGTCGATGTTCCGGCCGGGCAGCAGCAGCCGCAGTTCGATCTTGGCCGGTTCCAGCTGTCCCGCGTGGATCTGCCGCAGCGGCTCCCCGATCGCCATCGTCAGCGAGACCGCGGTCAGACAGAGCGCGTCGATACGCACGTGCGGGGCGGCGAAGGCGCCGGCGATCCGCGGCGCGAGGGCCACCATGGTGGGCTGCGGCGGCGCCGCCGGACCGGCCGGGAGGCGCGCGGACCCCGGGACCGCCGCCACGGTGGCGGGGCTGCCCTTGGAAACGCCGGTGAGCAGATGCTCCGACTGCAGGATGCGCAGCGCCTGCCGCACGGCCCCGCGTTCGACCCCGAACTCGTCGGCCAGCCTCGCCTGGGTGGGCATGCGCTCGCCCGGCCGCAGCACTCCGGACCTGATCCGGTGGCGCAGTTCGTCGGCGATCTCGCGGTGGGACGGGCGGTGCCGCTGGGGCCTCGTCCGCCCACCGGCCAAGGCGTGCTCCGGGTCCACACCTGAACCGTACAACTTCCCGCCAACTTGGGGCAGTTCGCCGGCAGCTGGTTATGAGTCGCTTCCCGGCGGAGATAAGAACAGTGAAGTTGGCAGCCAACTTGCCCGACCTGGTCGAGCTTCCCAGTGGTTGGCCGCCCGGGTTCCCTCCCGGAGGGGAGCCGGGAGCCCGGACCGGGGACGGCCACCGGAGCGCACAGTCACAACTGAACATCCCGCACAGCCACAACTGAACACCCGCATCGCACAGCCACAACTGAACAGCTCGCTACGGATGAACAGTCAGCGCCGCCGGAAGAGGGGAGCCGCAGCGACGGTCCGGGCAGCGCAGCCGCCCGGACGGGCACACCAGGGCGCCGGCCACGCTCGGCGCCCTCTCACCGCCCGGCCACGCACCACCGGCGCCCGCCGATCGCGTGCCGGGCGCGTGCCGTCAGATCAGCAGGTCGTCGATCTGGGCCTCGCCCACCCGGTAGCGGCGCGTGATCTCCCCGCTGCACTCGTCGGCCGTGCGCTGCAGCCGCTGGCGGCGCCGGGAGACCTCCTGCTCGTAGCAGACCAGCCGGCCCATGGCGGCGGCGAGTTCCGGATCGGTCCGGGCCGTCAGGTCGGACAGCTCGACCTCGCCGAGCATCTCGGTGGCCAGCTGCCGGTACTCCTCGTTGTGCGGGGTGCCGAGCGTGACATGCCGGGCCGAGGAGCGCTGCCGGGCCGGGGCGTCCTGGAGGATCTCCGGGAGCCGGTCGACCACCGCGTCGTCCACGGGCGCCGGCACCGACGTCCGGCCCCGCCGGCCCAGCTCCGCCCGCAGGATGTCGATCCGGCCCTGCAACAGCCGCCGCACGTAGCTGAGGTCCGCCTCGTCGCGCTGGGCGTCGCGGCGCAGGGTGCGCAGCTCGGGCAGGCTCAGCCGGGCCAGGTCGTGCGGCTGGGGGCACCCCGCGGCCGGGACGCCCGGGCGGGCCTCGGGGCCCGTGGTGCCGTCGGCGCGCTGTGCGGGCGGCCGGCACGCCTTCTGTGTCCCCAGCCGCCCGCTGGTACTCGGTGTGCTCATCTGGTGGTGACCGTCCCCTCGCCCGGCGTGTGACAGCATCGTGCCACCCCAACCGGCCACTTTGTGACCGAGTGCGCCCGAACAGCCCCAGATGGGCGGTAACGGAACCAAATTGGGCCCGCCGCCGCCCCCCGTGGCCGGGCGTGCGGCACCGGGCATGATGGTCCGCATGCGTGCGGTGGTGCAGAGAGTGGACGGCGCGAGCGTCGTCGTGGACGGCGAGACGGTGGGCGCGATCGAGGGCGAGGGGCTGTGCGTCCTCGTCGGGGTGACCCACGAGGACACCCCGGAGAAGGCGGCCCGGCTGGCCCGCAAGCTGTGGACGCTGCGGATGCTGCACGACGAGAGGTCGTGCAGTGACACCGCCGCCCCGCTGTTGGTGATCAGCCAGTTCACCCTCTACGGCGACGCCCGCAAGGGCCGCCGGCCCACCTGGAACGCGGCGGCCCCGGGCGAGGCCGCCGAGCCCCTGGTGGACGAGGTGGTGGCCCGGCTGCGGGCGCTGGGCGCGACGGTGGCGACGGGCCGTTTCGGCGCGCGGATGCGGGTGTCGCTGACGAACGACGGCCCGTTCACCGTGCTGCTGGAGGTCTAGGAAGCCGGGCTCTTCGACTTTGTCGTGAGATGTCACGCCCACGCCCGTGCCGGCGCACGGCACGGTGACCTGCCCCGGCAGGCCGGCGGCTTGCTCGTGCGATCATGCGGGCGGCTCCCGATGGACCGGTGCACGGTCAACTGACCGAATCCGTCGGGCGATCGAGCCATCGGGTGTCGAGCGATCGAGCGAGAACGGGAGTGCGGTGTGAGCGGGGCTGGGGGGCAGGACGGGTCGTCCGTGTCCGACGAGGAGTGGGAGCGGTTCCTCCGTGAATCGGTGACGGGCACGGCCGGGGCCCCCGTGGAGCCGTCGGCGCGCGCCCGTGAGGCGGAGCGGCGGCTGCGGGAGCGTTCCGGGCAGCCGGAGGGTTGGCGTACGTACTCACCGGCCCGGCCCCGGCGCAGGACAGGCTGTTACGTGACCGGGCTGGTGGCGGCCGCGGCCCTCCTGGCCGTGGGGCTCTTCCCGCAGCAGGTCGCCGGCTGGTTCGGTGGCGACGACGGCGGGCAGGACGGTGCGCCGTTGGCCGCCGAGTCGCGAAGGCCGCGGGAGGCGCCCGGTGCCGGGCCGGATCTGCGCCCTACCCTCGCCGAACCCTTCCGGGGCTCTCCTGCCGCCCGCTGGGCCGACGGAGCGGCGGGGATCACGGTGCCACCGGCCAAGGCGACCGGCTGGATGGACGCCGCCGAGGTCGGGCGGGCACTGCGGCGGAGCCGGGACTTCCTGGTGGCCGCGGGGCTCGACTCCCGCGTGCTGCGCGGCGAGCGGCCCACGAAGGCGATCGCGCTGCTGAACCCGCACCAGAAGGACGTCCAGGAGTATCTCCGTACCGCCCTGTCCTCGACGGCGCCCACTCACAGGACCGACCCGCTGCTGTTGTTCAGTCGCTTCCGGCCGGAGCAGGCCCGGCTGGTCGGTGACGTGGTCAAGACGCGCGGCCGGCTCACGTACCGGGAGGGGAAGCGGGGGGCGGTCGAGGTGACGGCGGACGTCACCTTCGTGTACCCGGTCACCCCGGCGGGCGACGGCGGGCGGAACGCCGGGATCGTCCGTACGATCGTGCGGCGCGAGGTGGTGATGAGCTGGGACGACCCGGCCGAGGTCATCACCGAACCGGGCACGATGTCCCTCGTCTCGTACGCGCTCGACATGACCAACGGCGGCTGCTCCGCCCCGACCGGCTACTTCGTGCCGCCCTTCGGCCGGGACGACGAGCAGCCCGCCGACGAGGCCCACCGGGTCGATCCGTACGACCGCAGCAAGCCCGTCGACACGAGCAACGGCACGACGGCTACGGGCGACGGCTGCGCCACCGCCACCCGCTCCTAGAGCCTGCCGCCGGCTGACCCGGGAACGTTCCGCGGCTCGGCGTCCGGCCCGTCGGGGGGTCCCGGGACGCACCGACGTCCCGGGACAGCACACCTAGGCCCTCTCGTTCGGATCATGCCGGGCTCGCGGGTCGATCCGAACGAAAGACCCTAGGGCGCCACGACGACTTCCTGGGCGGCGGCCGTGTTCCCGGCCAGGAGCCGCGCGTCGACCGGGACGTTCCGCTTGACCAGGGCCAGCGCCACCGGCCCCAGTTCGTGGTGGCGTACGGACGTGGTGACGAACCCGATCTTCCGGCCGTCGGGCTCGTCGTCGGCGAGCCGGATCTCCGTGCCCGCCGGCGGCAGGTGGACCTCGCTGCCGTCCAGGTGCAGGAAGACCAGCCGCCGGGGCGGCTTGCCCAGGTTGTGCACCCGGGCCACGGTCTCCTGCCCCCGGTAGCAGCCCTTCTGGAGGTGGACGGCCGTGTCGATCCAGCCCAGCTCGTGCGGGATGGTGCGGTGGTCGGTCTCGAAGCCGAGCCGGGGCCGGTGGTGCTCCACGCGCAGCGCCTCGTGGGCGAGGATCCCGGCGACCGGTCCGTGTCCGGCGGCGAACTCCTCCAGCGCGGCGCGCGGCAGGAACAGATCACGGCCGTACGCCGTCTCGCGGACGACCGCCTCCTCGGGCGGCTCGCTGATCGAACCGGCCGGCAGGTGGACCACGGCGATGTCGGCCGTCCGGTCGGCGACCTCGACCCGGTAGAAGAACTTCATCGACTCCAGGTACGCGATCAGCGCCTCCTGGGTGCCGGGTTCCACGTGCGCCCAGACGGTCGTGCCGTCGTCCACCAGGTACAGCGCGTGCTCGATGTGTCCGTGGGCGGAGAGGATCAGGGCCTCGGTGGCCTCACCCGCGGGCAGTTCGCTGACGTGCTGGGTGAGCAGCAGGTGCAGCCAGCTGAGCCGGTCCTCGCCGCTGACGGTGACGACACCGCGGTGCGAGAGGTCGACGAAGCCGGCGCCGTCGGCGAGGGCGCGCTGCTCGCGGAACAGGTCGCCGTAGTGGGCGGCGACGCCTTCGTCCACGCCCTCGGCGGGGACGGCGCCGGGCAGGGACAGCAGGGGGCTCTTCATACCGCAAGCCTACGACGAGGTAGTTGAACCCTTCAGGGAGCAGTCCTCGCACCGGCCGAAGATCGCGAAGTGCTTCAGGTCGGTGTCGAACCCGAACTGCTCGCGCAGCTTGGCCGTGAACTCCGCGGCCACCCCGGCGTCCGCCTCGATGACGTTCTCGCAGTCCCGGCACACCAGGTGCAGATGGTGGTGGCGGTCGGCGAGGTGGTAGGTGGGCGCGCCGTGGCCGAGGTGGGCGTGGCTGACCAGGCCCAGCTCCTCCAGCAGCTCCAGCGTCCGGTAGACGGTGGAGATGTTGACCCCCGACGCCGTCTTCCTCACTTCCGCGAGGATGTCGTCGGGGGTCGCGTGTTCGAGGGTGTCCACGGCTTCGAGGACAAGCTGACGCTGCGGCGTCAGCCGGTAGCCGCGCTGCCTGAGGTCGCTCTTCCAGTCGGTGCTCACCACACTGGAAGTCTAGGACCACCCGGCCGGTGGGCCGTGGGCGATCCGTGGGCCGTGTGCGACCGGTGGGCCGTGTGCGACCGGTGGGCCGTGGGCGCCGGTGGCCTACTTGAAGAAGGCGATGCCGTCGTCCGGGAGGTCGTCCGGCAGGGCCTTCGCCCAGCGCTCGACGTCCTCCGGGCTGACGACCTTCTTCAGCTGGGCCGACATGTAGGGGCGCAGCGGGACCTCGGGGGTCTGCTTCTCGCCGACCCACATCAGGTCGCCCTTCACGTACCCGTACAGCCGCTTGCCGCCGCTGTACGGCCGCGAGGCGGCCGTGCGGGCGACGGCGTCCGTCACCAGGTCGATCTGCGGCTTCTTGTCGGCCAGCTCGCCGTACCAGATCTCGATGACGCCGTCGTCGCGGGTCATCGTCACCTCGACCTTGCGCTCGGCGTCGATCCGCCAGAAGCCGTGCTCGGACTCCAGCGGGCGGACCTTGTTGCCGTCACCGTCCAGCTCCCAGGTGTGGGAGCGGTACTCGAGGAAGTCCCGGCCGTCGTGGGTGAAGGCGACCTCCTGCCCGAAGTTGCACTTCTGCGAGCCCGGGAAGTCGTGCACGCCCGCACCGGCCCACTCGCCGAGCAGGAAAACGAGCGGGACGAGGTCCTTGTGCAGGTCGGACGGGATCTCGATCATGAGCGACAGCTTTCCTTGGGGTGGGTCAGCGCTGGCCCTGGTACAGCTTCTTCACGGTCAGACCGGCGAAGGCGAGCACGCCGACGCAGACCAGGACCAGCAGAATTTCGTAGAAAGTCTCCACGGGTGCTCCTTGAGCGAAGGTGGACGGACGACAGAGCCGCAGACAAGCTTACGCGGCCCGGACCCCGCCCTCCCGACGAGGTCCGCTCAGGTGAGCAGCTCGGTCTGGAGGGTCACGGTCTGCCGGATGCACAGCAGACTCATGGCATGCGCATGCAGTTGTGGCCAAGCGGATTACGCTTCGGTCATGGCGAAGAAACTCGTGATCAAGGTGACGGCCGGGGCGGACGCCCCCGAGCGCTGCTCGCAGGCGTTCACGGTGGCCGCGGTGGCCGTGGCCAGCGGCGTCGAGGTCTCGCTGTGGCTGACCGGGGAGTCGTCCTGGTTCGCGCTGCCGGGCCGGGCCGCCGAGTTCGAACTGCCGCACGCGGCACCGCTGCCCGACCTGATCGACTCCGTCCTCGCGGCCGGGCGCGTCACGCTGTGCACGCAGTGCGCCGCCCGCCGGGAGATCACGGAGAAGGACGTCATCGAGGGCGTACGGATCGCGGGCGCGCAGGTGTTCGTGCAGGAGGCCCTGGCCGACGACACCCAGGCGCTCGTGTACTGAGCCCCGCCACAGCGGCTCCCTAGGAGCGCGGGCGCTTCCTGCCGTCCAGCTCGTCCCACCACTCGTCCGACTTCGGGTCGCCGGAGGGGTCGTCCCACCAGCGGTCCTCCGGGCCCCGGCGGTTGGCGACCATCGCCGCGACGGGTGGGATGACCATGGCCACGACGCACATGCCGACGGCCGCCGGCACCGACCACATGCGCACGACGCCCCACGCCAGGACGAAGAGGCCGATGCAGATCCCCATCATGGCGAAGTAGAGGTGTCGCCGCCTGGCGTACATGCTTCCAGGGTAGGGCCGGCGGCCCCTGTCACAACTGATCGACAAAGGCCGTCCGCCCGGCACCCACAGGGTTACCGTGGCGTAGACGTACGCATCCCGACCACCGTCACCGACCTTGGGGACCCACCACATGCGCGCCCTGCGAATACTGCTGATCCTCGTCGTGATCCTGGGCGGGCTGTTCGTGATCGCGGACCGGGTCGCCGTGCACTTCGCGGAGGGCGAGGCCGCGGACAAGCTGAAGGCGACGGAGAACCTGGCGTCCACCCCGGACGTGGACATCAACGGCTTCCCGTTCCTCACCCAGCTGGCGGGCGGCTCCCTCGACGACGTCGAGGTCGGCATCGACGACTACCAGGCGGCGACCGGCAAGGCCGGCCGGACCATCCGGGTGGACGACCTGAAGGCCCACATGAACGGCGTGAGGTTCTCCGGCGACTACAGCTCCGCCACCGCTGACACCGCGACCGGCACCGCGACGGTCTCCTACGCCGAGCTGCTGAAGACGGCCAAGTCCGAGCCGACCGAGGTGGCCCCCGGGGTCACCGCCCGGATCGTCGGGCTCTCCGACGGCGGCAACGGGAAGATCAAGGTCGCGGTGGAGGGAACCGTCTCGTCCCTCGGGCTGACGCAGACGGTGTCCGTGCTCAGTTCGGTGGCCGTGGTGAACGACAAGGTCGAGGTGCACGCGGACTCCCTGCCGAAGCTGGGCGCCGCCGCCGTCGCCGAGAGCCGCGTCCGTGAGATCACCGACTTCCAGCAGGCCATCGACCAGCTGCCCGGCGGCATCAAGCTGGACAAGGTGCAGGCCGCGCCGGACGGCGTGAAGATCAGTGTGAAGGGTTCGGACGTCAGGCTGGCGGGGTAGCCGACCCGCACCCCGGGCCGGGACCGCCGGTGGACACCGATTGTCCGACTGGCGAGACGGCCACGTACGCAGCGTGGGCACGGCGACCCGCGTGAGCGCCCGGAGGTCCCCGAAGGACTCCCGGGCGCTTTTCATATCCCGGTATTCGGACGATCGCGTCTCGCCATGTGACACGCCGGTGACATGTCGGCCCGTACGTCCCTACGATCGACCGCATGAGGCGACAGGCGGATCTCACGAAGCGGCGGGCAGTGGACCTGTGCCGCGTTGCCGCCATGCTCTGTCGCCCCTTCTGAGCGGAAGCCCGGCTCCCGCATCTCACCGCCCTGTCGTCAGGGCATCCGTGCGCCGCTCGGGCACCGAGCGCGCGCCCCTCGCTACTTCGCACGCCCCGCCGTAACTGCCCCGGAGGAGAAAGAGCATGAGCCGCAGCGACGTCCTGGTCGACGCCGACTGGCTCCAGGAGCACCTGGACGACCCGACCATCGCGATCGTCGAGGTGGACGAGGACACGTCCGCCTACGAGAAGAACCACATTCGGAACGCGATCCGCATCGACTGGACCAAGGACCTCCAGGACCCGGTCCGCCGTGACTTCATCGACCAGGAGGGCTTCGAGAAGCTCCTGTCGGAGAAGGGCATCGCCAACGACCACACGGTGGTCCTCTACGGCGGCAACAACAACTGGTTCGCGTCGTACGCCTACTGGTACTTCAAGCTGTACGGCCACGAGAACGTCAAGCTCCTCGACGGCGGCCGCAAGAAGTGGGAGCTGGACGCCCGCGAGCTGGTCGCCGGTGACGAGGTCCCCGAGCGCCCGAAGACCGACTACAGCGCCCAGCCGCAGAACAAGGCGATCCGCGCCTTCCGGGACGACGTCGTCGCCGCGATCGGCGCGCAGAACCTGGTCGACGTCCGCTCGCCCGACGAGTTCTCCGGCAAGCTGCTCGCCCCGGCCCACCTGCCGCAGGAGCAGTCGCAGCGGCCGGGTCACGTGCCGAGCGCCAAGAACATCCCGTGGTCGAAGAACGCCAACGACGACGGCACGTTCAAGTCGGACGAGGACCTCAAGGCCCTCTACGCCGCGGAGGACGTCGACCTCGCCAAGGACACGATCGCCTACTGCCGCATCGGTGAGCGCTCGGCCCTCACCTGGTTCGTGCTGCACGAGCTGCTCGGCGTGGAGAACGTCAAGAACTACGACGGCTCCTGGACCGAGTACGGCTCCCTCGTCGGCGTGCCGATCGAACTCGGCTCCGGCAAGTAACCCATCCGACCGACCTTCCCGGTCAGACCCCTCTGGAGAGACAGCATGTGTGGAGCGAAGGCCGGCGGCCCGGACGCCTCGACCATCAAGCCCGGTGAGACCACGATCCAGGGCCAGGTGACCCGCGACGGCGAGCCCGTGGTCGGTTACGTCCGACTGCTCGACTCGACCGGCGAGTTCACCGCCGAGGTTCCCACCTCCGCGACCGGCCAGTTCCGCTTCTACGCGGCCGAGGGCACGTGGACCGTGCGGGCGCTGGTCCCGGGCGGCACGGCCGACCGCACGGTCGTCGCCCAGCACGGCGGCCTGGCCGAGGTCGCCATCGCGGTCTGAGCCGCCCGCGAGCGGACTCACCGACGGCTGAGGGCCGCATCCCCCTGGGTTGGACGCCAGTGGGGGGTGCGGCCCTTCGGCTGTCCCCGGACCTCTTCAGCCACGCGTCCGGACGGTCGCGAGGACCACGGTCACGAGCAGCGCGGCGGCGCACAGGGCGGTGAGCACACCGCTCACGACCGCGCCGTCAACCAGCCGCCGCCGCACACGGCGCCGGGAACGCGGAACGGGCCGGGGCGCGGGGCGGAACGCGGGGACGGCCCGCGTGTCCCGCGCATCCGGACCGAACGGCGGCAGAGCGTAGGCCGGCCACGGGCTCACGGCGTCCCGCGGCGAGCGCTCCCCCCACCGCGCGCACTCCTCGTACGGCAGTCCGCCGGTGGCCGTCATGCCCGGTGCTCCTGTCGCTGGTGCTGGCGCAGCAGCACGTTGGCGTCCGTCTCGGCACTGCGGTCGTACGCCGTCCGCGCGTCCTCCCGCCGCCCCGCCAGCTCCGCGCAGGCGGCACAGCCGGGGACGGGACGCGGCGGCCGGCTGACGTCGTCCAACGGCGACGGCAACGAAGGCAGCGCCCCCGCACGGCGGTTGACGGCCCGGACACTCGCACCGAGCCGCTCCCGGTCCGTGGCCGGACGCAGTGTCGCCGGGTCGGCCTCCCACTCCACCCCACCGCCGACGGGGCGGAGCAACGCGTACGGGCCGGCCCGGTCGCGGTACTCGCCGACCCTGTCGGTGGCCGGGTCGTAGAGGAGACGTCCCGGCTCATGGGGCTCCGACGTCGTTGTCATCGCGGCCTGCTCCTTTCCATGAACGCCTGAACGCAGCGCATACGTAGGACTACCCTGCGTGTTCGGAATGCCTACGAGCATGGCCCACGGAAAGCGCGTTTGGGCTGCTGAGAGGCCCAAATTCAACGTTGGGCCCGCCAAATTCAACAAATTCAACAGGAGCGCGATGCCACAACGGCTGGTGATCACGGGACGGAGCCAGGAACCGAGGGCGCGGTTCACCGAGGAGCTACGGCACCTCAGGAGCGAACGCGGCCTGTCCCTGCGGGACCTCGCCAAGGAGGTGGGCTGGGACTCGTCCCAGTTCAGCAAGCTGGAGAGCGGGCAGACACTGGGCGGGCCCGAGGTCGTACAGGCACTGGACCAGTTCTACGGGACACCGGGGCTGCTGGTCACCCTGTGGGAACTGGCGGTCGCCGACCCCACGCAGTTCAGGGAGCAGTATCGGCGGTACATGGTGCTGGAGTCCGAGGCGATCAGCCTGTGGCACTACGCGGTGAGCGCACCGCCTGGCCTTCTGCAGACGGCCGGGTACGCGCGTGAGGCGCTAGCGGCGGGCGGTCTCAAGGGTTCAGAGCTGGACCAGCAGGTCGAGGCGCGTGTAGGGCGACGAATGCTGTTGGAAGGTGACGATGCTCCACCATTTCGCGTCATCCTCTCCGAAGCGGTGCTGCGGACTCCCCTGCGTGACACGAAGGCTTGGCGGGAGCAGATGGAGTACCTGGCAGAGGCGTCGCAACGGCCGAACATCACGCTTCACGTGCTGCCTTTCAGCGCCGGCCCTCACGGCCTGATGAACACCGCGGTGAAGTTCTTGCGACTGCTGGACGGTCGTACCGTTGCCTACACCGAGAACGATGTACGTGGCGAACTGATCGAGGAAAACAACGAGGTTGAGCATTTGCAGCGCACTTATGATGCGGTGCGCGACCTGTCGCTGTACCCGGCTGAGTCGCAGACGTTCATCCTGCGGATGTTGGAGGAGCCTTGCGAGTCATCGACCTGAGCGGAGCGACGTGGCGCAGGAGCAGCCGCAGCAACACTACGGGCGGCGACTGCGTCGAAGTTTCCGACGACTTCCTGAGTGCGGCCTGGCGCGCGAGCAGTTACAGCAACTCCGACGGTGGCGAGTGCCTGGAGGTCGCCGACGATTTCCCCTCCGTCGTCCCCGTCCGTGACAGCAAGGCCCCCGCCCGCGGAGCCCTCGTCTTCCAGGCCGGCACCTGGGCGGCGTTCGTGTCCGGGGTCAAGCACGGGACTCCGCTCGGCTGAGTGGTCGCCGTGGCCGACCTCCGTGCTGCCGAGCGCCGGCAGACCACGCCTGAGGGGCGCGGGGAGCCGCGTGAGCGGCCCCCCGCGCGCTCACCTGGTCATCCGGCCGTGATGCGGTCCAGGATCCACCGGCCCAGCTCCGCGGTCATGACGGTGTGCCCTTCGTTCTCACTGGCACACAGGAACTCGTGCAGTTCGCTGCTCTCCGGGTCGATCTTGCCGTACAGCGCGTGCCGGTCGTCGACGTCGCCCGCGGCGACGGCGCTGACGGTGGGGACGAACACGCTCGCGTTGTAGACCAGTTCCGCCGGCTTGCGGTCGAGCACCTCGGCCAGCATGGCGGCGGTCCCGAAGTTGGCGGGGTGGCCCGGCAGGCCGGGGGTCACGGGGAACAGACCGCCGGGGGCGCCGTCGACGTCGGGCAGGCCGTCGGTGCGGACCACGACCGGCTCCTTGTCCGCCCCGTGCAGGTGGGCGACGACGGGGTTACCGATGTCCTGGGTGAAGAGTTCGGTGCCGTTCAGGACGGGGCCGGTGCTGCTCATCGCCGACACGCCCTTGGGGATGGCGTTACCGACGCCGTTGCCCGCCCCGTTGGCGACCCCGAGGAGGCGGACGCCTGCCGGCCAGTTCCCGACCCGTTCGAGTTCCTCGAGGAAGTCGGTACGCGCCCGGTCCTGGTCCGCCGTGCCCTCCTCGGTCTCGATGTGCCAGCGCAGCAGCTGGCGCGCGGCGGGGCTGTTGACCATGGTGGAGAAGCGGCCGAGCAGCTCGCCGACGACGGGAGTCCCGCCCCAGTGCTTCTTCACGAAGTGCGCGAACGCCTGGACCCCGACGGGGAGCCACGCGCCGCGGTGCGGGGTGTCGTAGGAGAGGTAGGTGGCGGTCTCGTGGCGGAAGCCCTCGCTGTCCAGCTTGGCCAGGGCGTAGCGGGTGACCAGGCCGCCCATGCTGAAGCCGCCCACCGTCAGCCGCGCGGAGCCCTCGCGGTCGTCGATCACCTTCTTGATGCACTCGATCGCGACCTCGGCGTTGTCGGTGAGGGACGCCGACCGCTCGTCGAAACCGAGGAGTACGAGGTCGTAGCCCTGTTCGCGCAGCTCGGAGACGAACGGGAAGGCGCCGTTCTCCAGGCCGTCCCACAGGGCGTCCACGTTGCTCGCTCCGAGGGAGAAGCCGTCGGCGAGGATCACCGGCCGCCTGACGTGCGTCTGCTCCGGAGAGCTGTAGAACACCCAGGCGGTCCCGCCGTCCAGCGGCCAGCGGGCGTCCCAGGCGGCTGCGCGGGGGCGCGGGGCGGCTTCCGGAGGGCTGAGGGGGGCGAAGATGCTGACAACGGGCGTGGACATGCGTCGGACTCCTCTGCGTCATGCTCGGTGCACCGAGCGTGATCACGATCGCGTAACGCACGCGCACGTCGCCTCGGAACTCGCCGACACCCACTCTTTTGGCGGCCCCGGCCCGCCGCACCCCGGGCGGTCATGATCAACGGCTGCGGATGAGCCGGCCGATGCGCACCTCGGTGTTCTGGCCCGCGTCCACCAGCCACCTACCGTCCGTCCGGCCGCAGGAACCGTGGGTGCACCGCCTCGTAGGTGACCTCGCCGTTCCAGCTCGCGGCGGGCAGGACGGCGCGGGTGAACTCGGCGATCGCGTCGAAGCCGATGAGAACCTTGCCGTGAGCGGTGGTCCACAGGGCACGGGTGGAACAGCGCGAGGAGACCCTCCACGTCCTTGGCGCGCTGGGTGCGCTCGACGGTGGCCACGACCTGTGCGATGGCTTCGGTGTCCGCGGTTTCGGTAGGCACGCCGATCACCCTGGTACCTCAGGTGAACTCGAGGTCGAGGCCCGCGGTGGCGAAGAGCCCACCCCGGAAGGGTCCTAGTGGCCCAGCGCCCGCCCCAGCACCCACACCACCGGTGCCGCCGCCGACAGGGGCAGGGCGACGCCCGCCGTGAAGTGGACGAAGCGGGACGGGTAGTCGTAGCTCGCGACCCGGTGGCCGATCAGCGCGCACACCCCGGCGGCCCCGCCGAGCAGCGCCCCCTTCGTGCCGAAGCCGGTCATCGTGCCGACGGCGATCCCCGCGCCCGCCGCGGCCAGCACGGACACCGCGACCGACGCCGGGGTCGGCAGGGGCAGGGCGCGGGCCAGGACGGCCACCGCGACCGCCGCCGCGCCCACCGACACCGCGTGCGTGTCGGCGGCCAGGAACCCGGTCGCCAGCACCGCGAGCGCCGCCGAGGCGACCGTCGCCATCAGGCCGTACATCCGCTCGTCCGCCGAGGCGTGCGAGCGCAGCTGGAGGGCGAGGGACAGCAGGACCCACAGGCCGAGCGAGCCGAGGATGGCGACCAGGGCGTGGTCACGGCCGGCCGCCAGGACGGCCACGTCGGCGGTCAGCGCGCCCGCGAAGGCCAGCGCGATGCCCTGCCGGGCCGGCCACATGCCGTTCAGCCGGAACCAGCCCGCCGCCGTCACCGCCTGGAGCACCACGAGCGGCACGACGAGCACGTACGAGGCGACCGGCGCCGTCGCGGCCAGCAGCAGGCCCAGTACGGCGGTGAGCGCCGCCGGCTGCATGCCGGGCTCGATGACCGGAGAGCGGCCCTCCAGGCGGGCCCGCTGGGCGTCGGTGATCCGCGCGTTGCCGGCGATGGTGGCGGGACCGTACGCCGGCTCCTCCCCGGCCTCCGGTTCCGGCCGGGGTGCGGGCGTGGGGATCCGGGCCGGTGCCGGGGCCGGTTCGGGCTGCTGCGCGGGGGCGTAGGCCTCCCCGTACGCACCGTCGCCGTACGAACCTCCGTACGGGGCCTCGTACGACTGGTACTGCTCCTGCTGGTACCGCTCCTGCCCGTACGGCTGCTGGTACGCCGGCCGGGCATACGGCTGCTGCTCCTGCCGCGGCGGATACGCCGGGTCCGGCACCGGCGCGTGCGTCTGCGTCTCCCAGGTCTGGCCCTGCCACTGCTGGGTGAGTCCCGGATCGTGCCCGGGCTGCTGCCCGTGCCGCGGCTCGTGTCCGGGCCAGTGCTGCTGCTGGTCGTAGCCCTCGTAGGGGCCGCCCTGATACGGCTGGTCGGTCATGCTGCCCCTCCTGCGAACGGCGGGAGCACCTCGACCGTGCCGCCCTCGGCCAGCCGTACCGTCTCATGCGCGCGGGTCCCGGCCGGGTCGCCGTCGACGAGGAAGGAGCACCGCTTCAGCACGCGCGTCAGCTCACCGGGGTGACGCGCGCGCACGGCGGCCAGCGCGTCGGCCAGCGTGTCCGCCTCGTACGGCTCCTCGGCGACCTGGGCCGCGGCCTTGGCGGCGGCCCAGTACCGCACCGTGACCTTGGGCATCTCGATCCTCACTCGACGGCAGGAAAAGACATGGACGAAGACAGTGTGGGGTCAGGCTAGCCCGCCGCCGACACCGCCCAGTCCCCGATCCGGGCCAGCAGGGCGTCGTCCGCCGCGTTCTCCGCGTGGCCCATGCCCGCCTCCACCCAGAGTTCCGCGTGGTCACCGGCCGCCTCGGCGAGCATCCGGGGATGGTCCAGGGGAAAGTAGCCGTCCCGGTCGCCGTGCACGACCAGCAGCGGGGTCGGGGCGATCCGCGGGACCGCCTGCACCGGGGAGAGCGGTACCGGGTTCCAGTCCCGGTGATGGATGCGCGTGCGCAGGCCGTAGCGGCCGACCAGGCGGCCCGCGGGGCGGGTGACCAGCCAGTGCAGGCGGCGCATGGGGGCCGTGCCCCGGTAGTACCAGCGGGCCGGAGAACTCACCGAGACCACCGCGTCGGCCGTGCCCGGGTGCAGCGCCGCGTGCCGCAGGACGACCGAGCCGCCCATGGAGAAGCCGACGGTCACCACGCGCGCGTGCCCGAGGCCGCGGGCCCACTCCACGACTGCGGCGAGGTCCAGCACCTCCTTGTCACCTACCGTGGACCGGCCGCCGGAACGTCCGTGGCCGCGGAAGGAGAACGTGACGACCGCGCCGTGAGCGCGCAGGACGCCTGCCACCCGGCGCACGTGCGGCCGGTCCACGTCCCCGGTGAACCCGTGGGCGACCACGAACACCAGGTCACGGGCGGGTGCACGGGAGGCGTCCGGGACCGCCGAGGGCACGGCGGCGCCGGGATCGTATACGGCCTCGACCAGAATGCCGTCGGCCGTGCGCAGGAACGTCCGGATAGGGCCCCGTCTGCCTGTCTCGGCATTCGGACGAATGGTGGAACCTGCCACATGACCTGCCGGACGGATGCTCATGTGGGCTATTCTGCTGGGCAGAGGACTCGGGCAGCGTAGCCCCCGGGTCCTTTCGTGCTTTCGGAAGCGTTGTATACGAAGCGGGGAACCCCAGGGTGACCGCCGGTGTACGGGGCCTTCGGGATCGCAGAGCAGTGCCGCACCGCACACGTCCTCGCAGGGACCGAGGAGGAACCAGACGTATGAGTTCTCTGCTGCTCCTGACCAACGCCCTCCAGCCGTCGACGGAGGTGCTTCCCGCCCTCGGCCTGCTCCTGCACAACGTGCGGGTCGCCCCGGCGGAGGGCCCCGCACTGGTCGACACCCCGGGCGCCGATGTGATCCTGGTCGACGGCCGCCGCGACCTCCCCCAGGTGCGCAGCCTGTGCCAGCTGCTGCGCTCCACCGGACCCGGCTGTCCGCTGATCCTCGTGGTCACCGAGGGCGGCCTCGCCGCCGTCACCGCCGACTGGGGCATCGACGACGTGCTCCTCGACACCGCCGGTCCCGCGGAGGTCGAGGCCCGGCTGCGGCTGGCCATGGGCCGGCAGCAGATCGTCAACGACGACTCCCCGATGGAGATCCGCAACGGTGACCTCTCGGTGGACGAGGCGACCTACTCCGCGAAGCTCAAGGGCCGGGTCCTCGACCTGACCTTCAAGGAGTTCGAGCTGCTCAAGTACCTCGCCCAGCACCCGGGCCGGGTCTTCACCCGTGCCCAGCTGCTCCAGGAGGTCTGGGGCTACGACTACTTCGGCGGCACCCGGACGGTCGACGTGCACGTACGACGGCTGCGGGCCAAGCTCGGCCCGGAACACGAGTCGCTGATCGGGACCGTACGCAACGTCGGCTACCGCTTCGTCACGCCCGAGAAGCCCGAACGGTCCGCCGACAAGCCCGAACGACCCGCCGACGGGGCACAGGCCAGGACGGGCCGGGCCAGGACGGAGGACGCGCCGACCGCCGTCCTGGACGGCGTCGAGGTCCACGCCGAGGCGTGACCCGCGCGGCAGGGTCCGGGCAGGCTGCCGGGCCCGGCCGGCCGGGATGTGAAACGCCCTGCCCAGGGCGGGTCAATCCGCGTAGACTCCGCGCGTGGCCAAGGTGACTCGGGATGATGTGGCACGGCTGGCGGGGACCTCCACCGCCGTCGTCAGTTATGTCATCAACAACGGACCCCGGCCGGTCGCCCCGGCCACGCGCGAGCGTGTCCTCGCCGCGATCAAGGAGCTGGGGTACCGGCCCGACCGGGTCGCCCAGGCGATGGCGTCCCGCCGCACGGACCTCATAGGGCTGATCATCCCTGACGCCCGCCAGCCCTTCTTCGGCGAGATGGCGCACGCGGTCGAGCAGGCCGCCTCCGAGCGCGGGAAAATGGTCCTGGTCGGCAACACCGACTACATCGGCGAACGCGAGGTGCACTACCTGCGCGCCTTCCTCGGCATGCGCGTCTCCGGGCTCATCCTCGTCTCCCACGCGCTGAACGACAGCGCCGCCGCCGAGATCGACGCCTGGGACGCCCGGGTGGTGCTGATGCACGAACGCCCGGAGGCCATCGACGACGTCGCCGT
The DNA here is from genome assembly GCF_043080665.1 of Streptomyces sp. NPDC014991. Classification (NCBI taxonomy): domain Bacteria; kingdom Bacillati; phylum Actinomycetota; class Actinomycetes; order Kitasatosporales; family Streptomycetaceae; genus Streptomyces; species Streptomyces sp. NPDC014991. The sequence continues at coordinate 39,640 of NZ_JBIBVY010000020.1, read as the reverse complement.
GGTGACGGACGACCTCGGCGGCGCCCAGCTCGCCGTGCGCCACCTGCTGGAACACGGCTACGAATACGTCGCCTGCATGGGTGGCACGGCGCAGACACCGGCCGTCGGCGACCCCGTGTCCGACCACGTCGAGGGCTGGCGGCGGGCCATGGCCGAGGCGGGCCTGCCCACCGAGGGCCGGCTGTTCGAGGCGCCGTACAACCGCTACGACGCCTACCTCGTCGCCCTGGAGCTGCTCGCCGGCCCGCACCGGCCGCCCGCGGTGTTCTGCTCCACCGACGACCAGGCGATCGGCCTGCTGCGGGCCGCGCGCGAGCTGCGCATCGACGTGCCCGGGCAGCTCGCGGTGGCCGGTTTCGACGACATCAAGGAGGCCGCGCTCGCCGACCCGCCGCTGACCACGGTCGCCTCCGACCGCTCGGCGATGGCCCGGGCGGCGGTCGACCTGGTGCTGGACGACGGGCTGCGCGTGGCCGGGTCGCGGCGCGAGCGGCTGAAGACGTTCCCGTCCCGGCTCGTGGTGCGGACCTCCTGCGGCTGCCTGGGCTGACCGGCCCCGCCGCGTCCTGACAGCGGCCCGCCGGCGCGACAGCGGGCCTTCATATCGGGCGAGCGAGGTTCTGCCGGGCTTCTCAGGGTGCACTCAGGAAGCTCTCATGGTCGCGGGGGACTCTTCTTGGCATGACCGAGAGCATCCGCCACAGCGGCGAGTACGGGTACGACAACGCCCAGGGCGCGTACCCCCTGCAGCACAACTACTCCGCTCCCGTGAACCCCGAGTGGCCGCCCCCGCCGCCGTACGAGCCGATGACGGCGACCGCCGCCCCGGAGCCGGCGCCGCACAAGAAGCGCCCCCGCAGGCCGGTGGCCCTGCTCGCGGCGGTCGCGATCGTCGCGGCGGCCGTCGGCGGCGGCACCGCGTACGCCTTCGAGGAACTGGCCGGCACCGACACCGTCGCCGGCGCCGGCAGCAGCACCACCGTGGTGCCGGCCGCCAAGAAGGGCGACGTCGCCGCGATCGCCGCCGCGGTCAGCCCCAGCGTGGTCGAGATCAACGCGACGCTGAACAACGGCACCTCCACCGGCTCCGGTGTGGTCATCACCTCCGGCGGCGAGATCGTCACCAACAACCACGTCGTCTCCGGCGCCACCTCGGTCAAGGTGCGCACCAGCGACGGCAGGAGCTACACCGCCCGGGTCGTCGGCACCGACAGCTCCAAGGACCTCGCCCTGCTCAAGCTCCGGGGCGCCTCGGGCCTGAGGACGGCCGCGCTCGGCGACTCCGGCGACGTCAAGGTCGGTGACACGGTCGTCGCGATCGGCTCCCCCGAGGGCCTGACCGGCACCGTCACCAGCGGCATCGTCTCCGCCCTGAACCGGGACGTCACCGTACCCACCGAGGAGAGCCAGAACCAGGGCCAGGGCGGCGACGGACAGTGGCCGTTCCAGTTCGGCGGCCGGGAGTTCAACGGCGACACCGGCTCGTCCACCACCACGTACAAGGCCATCCAGACCGACGCGTCCCTGAATCCCGGCAACTCCGGTGGTGCGCTGATCGACGCGAGCGGTCACATCATCGGCATCAACTCCGCGATGTACGCGTCGAGCGCGCAGTCGTCCTCGTCCTCGGACGCGGGCAGCGTCGGCCTCGGCTTCGCCATCCCCGTCGACACCGTCAAGTCCGACCTGGCCGAGCTGCGGTCGGGTGCACAGAACTGACGCCCGCCCGGCCGGCACGCGTCCGGCCGGCGTCCGTCCAGCCAGCAAGGAGCACGTCATGATCCAGCAGGTTTCGCACCAGGAAGCGGGCCGCGGCCCGGCCGACCTGACCGTCGCCCTCTCGGTCGCGCACGAGCTGCACGCACCCACCCGGTCCGCCCGCGCCCCCGAGTTCGTCCCCGCCCCGGTCCCCGAGCTGATGGGCCTGCGCACCTCCGCCGCCCGGCCGCACCGGCGCAAGGTGCCGCTGAACCGGCTCAACACGATGCGCAGCCTCAGCGCGCTCGGCGTCTGAGGCCCGTCCTGCCCGCTGTCCGGCCCGTGTCCGTGCGAGGCTGGAAGCCCCCGACCGGGCCACCCACCACACCCCGAGGAACCGCGAGCGATGAGCCCCGCCGAAGGCGACCGTGACCCCCAGCGCATCCTGATCGTCGACGACGAACCGGCCGTACGCGAGGCACTCCAGCGCAGCCTCGCCTTCGAGGGGTACGACACCGAGGTCGCCGTCGACGGCGCGGACGCCCTGGACAAGGCCACCGCCTACCGGCCGGACCTGGTCGTCCTCGACATCCAGATGCCGCGCATGGACGGCCTGACCGCCGCCCGCCGCATCCGCGGCACCGGTGACACCACCCCCATCCTGATGCTCACGGCCCGCGACACGGTCGGCGACCGGGTCACCGGCCTGGACGCGGGCGCGGACGACTACCTGGTCAAGCCCTTCGAGCTGGACGAACTCTTCGCCCGCATCCGCGCCCTGCTGCGCCGCAGCTCCTACGCGGTCACCGTGTCCGCCGAGGCCCAGCAGGACGACGCCCTCACCTTCGCCGACCTGCGCATGGACCTGTCGACCCGGGAGGTGACGCGCGGCAGTCGGCAGGTGGAACTGACCCGCACCGAGTTCACGCTCCTGGAGATGTTCATGGCCCATCCGCGCCAGGTCCTCACCCGCGAGCAGATCCTCAAGGCCGTCTGGGGCTTCGACTTCGAGCCGTCGTCCAACTCCCTCGACGTCTACGTCATGTACCTGCGCCGCAAGACCGAGGCCGGCGGCGAGCCGCGCCTCGTGCACACCGTGCGCGGGGTGGGGTACGTCCTGCGCCAGGGCGGCGCCGAGTGAACCAGCTGGCGCGCCGGTACCGGGCGCTGCCGATGCGGGCCAGGCTGGCGATGCTGGTCGCGGCGGCGGTGGCGTTCGCGGTGGCGGCGGTCTCGGTGACGTGCTGGTTCATCGTGCAGGGCAAGCTGTACGACCAGTTGGACGAGGACCTGAAGAAGTCGCTGCGGGGCACGACGCAGACCGACCAGCTCCAGGACACCCTCGCCCGCTGCACCGACACCCCGCCGAGCGACGGCCTGTTCCGGGACCGGTACTCCCAGGTGGTCACCGAGGACGGCCGGGTCTGCCTGTTCGGCGGCGCCTCGGGCAGGATCAGGGTCACCCAGGGCGACAAGTCCGAGATCGCGGACCTGAAGCCCCGCGTCATCTACTTCCGCAACGGGACCGACAGCGAGGGCAACGAGCTGCGCGTGCTCACCCAGCCGTTCGGCCCCACCTCCACCGTCAGCGGCGGGCGCGGACCCAACATCGGCGTGCTCGTCGCCCTGCCGCTCAAGAGCACCGAGAAGACCCTCGACGACCTGGCCCTGGTCCTGCTCCTGGTGTCCGCGATCGGTGTCGTCGGCGCCGGAGCCGCAGGCCTCGCGGTCGCCCGGGCCGGGCTGCGTCCGGTCGACAAGCTCACCGAGGCCGTGGAACACGTCGCCCGCACCGAGGATCTGACGATCCGCATCCCCGTCCAGGACGACAGCGAGGACGAGGTGGCCCGGCTCTCCCGGTCGTTCAACTCGATGACCGCCTCCCTGGCCAGCTCCCGCGACCTCCAGCAGCAGCTGATCGCGGACGCCGGCCACGAACTGCGCACGCCGCTGACGTCGTTGCGGACGAACATCGAACTCCTCAGCCGCAGCGAGGAGACCGGCCGTCCGATCCCGCCGGCGGACCGCAAGGCGCTGCTCGCCTCGGTGAAGGCGCAGATGACCGAACTGGCCGCCCTCATCGGCGACCTCCAGGAGCTGTCCCGCACGGAGAACCAGCGCGGTGAGCGGGTCCAGGTCACCGCGTTCCAGGACGCGGTCGAGGCGGCCCTGCGCCGGGCACGGCTGCGCGGCCCGGAACTGAAGATCACCGCTGACCTGGAGCCCTGGTTCGTCCGGGCGGAACCCTCCGCGCTGGAGCGGGCGATCGTCAACATCCTCGACAACGCGGTGAAGTTCAGCCCCGGGGGCGGCACGGTCGACGTGCGGCTGAGCGGGGGCGTGCTGACGGTCCGCGACCACGGTCCCGGCATCCCCGAGGACGAGCTCCCCTACGTCTTCGACCGTTTCTGGCGCTCCCCCAGCGCCCGCGCCCTGCCCGGCTCGGGCCTCGGCCTGTCGATCGTCGCCCGTACGGTCCGGCAGGCGGGCGGCGAGGTCACCCTGGCCGGCGCGGAGGGCGGCGGCACGGTGGTGACCGTACGGCTGCCGGGGGCGCCGACCCCGCCGCCGGAGACACCTGCGGGCTGACCGGCCCCACCCGGTGCCGGACCGCTCGCCTCCCGCACGGCAACCTTCCCCCGGCCCGCGGCGACTCCACAGCAGCATCCGCCCGGATCACCGACTGGAGCCGCCCATGAGTCCCCGCGTCCCCCACCCCCCTCGCGCCCGGCACCGCAGAGGCCGTACGGCGCTCGCGTTCGGGCTGCCGCTCGCGCTGGCCGCCGGCGGCGCCCTCGGCTACGGCTTGCTCGGGCCCGGTGCCCAGTCACGGGCCTCCGCCGCCGCCGCGTCCGCGCCGGCCTGGACCACCGCCACCGCGGACGGCTTCGCCTCGGTGGACGCCCTGGGGCAGAACGGCACGTACGGCGGCCGGGGCGGCCCGATCGTCACCGTCAAGACCCTCGCCGACCTGGAGAAGTACGCCACGGCCGACAAGCCGTACGTCATCGTCGTCGCCGCGGCGATCACGATGGACCCGGCCGGCAAGGAGATCAAGGTCGCGTCCGACAAGACGATCATCGGTTCCGGCACCTCGGGACAGATCGTCGGCGGCGGCTTCTTCCTCGGCCAGGGCGTCCACAACGTGATCATCCGGAACCTCACCATCCGGGACGCGTACCAGGGCGTCTGGAACGACAAGGAGCACGACTACGACGGCATCCAGATGGACGGCGCCCACCACGTCTGGATCGACCACAACGACATCCGGCACATGGCCGACGGACTCATCGACAGCCGCAAGGACACCACGTACCTCACCGTGTCCTTCAACCGGCTCGGCCAGGAGAACAAGGCGTTCGGCATCGGCTGGACCGAGAACACCACCGCCGACATCACGATCCACCACAACTGGATCCGCGAGACCGAGCAGCGCAACCCGTCCACGGACAACGTCGCCCACGCGCACCTGTACAACAACTACCTGGAGGACGACCCGGGCACGGCGATCACCTCCTCGTACGGCAACTACGCCCGCGGCAGGACGAACATGCTGCTGGAGAACAGCTACTTCCAGGGCATCGCCAACCCGGTGACCAGGGACGCCACCGCCACTCTCGTCCAGCGCGGCAACGTCTTCTCCGGCACCACCGGCCGCAACGAGAGCGGAGGCACCGGCGCCGCCTGGAACCCGAGGAGCTACTACGGCTACACCCTCGACAAGGCCGCCGACGTACCGTCCGTCGTGAAGTCGGGTGCCGGTCCGCGCGCTTCGCTGGGTACGACGGCCGCCACCACGGCCAAGGCCGCCACCACCCTCACCGTCGCCAAGGACGGCTCGGGCCAGTACACGACCGTGCAGGCCGCCGTGAACGCCGTACCCGCGAACAACCCCTCCCGGGTCGTCATCGCCGTCAAGCCGGGCACCTACCGGGAGACCGTCCGGATCCCGGCGAAAAAGCCGCACGTCACCCTCCGGGGCACCGGCGCCGGCCGCAAGGACACCGTCATCGTCTACGGCAACGCCTCCGGCACGAAGAAACCCGACGGGTCGGGCACCTACGGCACCGGCGGCAGCGCCACCGTCGCCGTCGAGGCCGACGACTTCCAGGCTCGCAACCTCAGCATCACCAACGACTTCGACGAGCGCGCCCACCAGGACATCGCCCAGCAGGCGGTCGCCCTGCGCACCGCGGCCGACAAGGTGTTCCTGGACGGCGTCATCGTCAGCGGGGACCAGGACACTCTCCTCCTCGACACCGCCGCCAAGGACAGGCTCGGCCGGGTCTACCTGACCGACTCCATCGTCACCGGCAACGTCGACTTCGTCTTCGGACGGGCCACGGCCGTACTCGACAAGTCGGTCATCACCCTGAAGAAGCGCTGGAACGGCACGTCCGCCGGCTACGTCACCGCCCCCAGCACCGCGGCCGGCCGCAAGGGCATCCTGATCACCAACTCGGCCGTGACCGGCGACGTCGCCGACCGCACCTTCTACCTGGGGCGGCCCTGGCACGCCGGCGGCGACGCCACCCTCGACCCGCAGACGACCGTCCGCAACACCAGCCTGAGCGCAGCCGTCAGGACCGCGCCGTGGACCGACATGAGCGGCTTCTCCTGGAAGGACGACCGCTTCGCCGAGTACCACAACACCGGTCCCGGCGCGGGCGCGGCGAGCACCGACCGCCCCCAGCTCAGCGACGCCGGGGCGGCGGCCCAGGAGGTCGCCGACTGGCTCGGCGACTGGACGCCCACCGCGTCCTGAGTCCCGGCCGCGGAAACACCGAATGGCTCCGCACCCGCCGTCGCGGGTGCGGAGCCACCAGGGGTTCTGCCCGGGTCTCACCGCACGACGGTGATCCGGTCGGCCTTCGGCGGAGCGATCGGGCCGGTGGCCGACGAGTGCGCCGTCAGGTAGTCCGCCAGGGCGGTCAGGTCGTCGCCGCCCACCAGGTCGCCCGTGCCCCGGCCCAGGGTCGGGAAGCCGTCGCCGCCGCCCGCGAGGAAGCTGTTGGTGGCGACGCGGTAGGTGGCCGCCGGGTCGACCGGCGTGCCGTTCAGCCGGATCGAGTCCGTCACCACGCGGTCCGCGCCCGACTTCGTCAGGTCCAGCGTGTACGTCAGCCCCGCAGACGGCTGGAGGATCTTCGGGGCCGCCTCGTTGACGCCGCTCACCTGCTCCTTCAGCACCTGGATCAGCTGGGCGCCGGTGAAGTCCTGGAGGTTGACGGTGTTGGCGAACGGCTGGACCGTGAAGCCCTCGGCGTAGGTGACCACACCGTCGCCCTCGGCGCCCTTGGCCGCGTAGGTCAGGCCGGCCCGCACCCCGCCGGGGTTCATCAGGGCCAGGCTGGTCCTCGGGTCGAGTGCGCGGCCGTGGGCGAGCTGCGCGTCGGCGATCAGGTCGCCCATCGGGGACTCGGTGCCGGTGCTGTCGATGTCGGCGGAGACGTAACCGATGGGGCGGTTGCCGATGGGGGCCGCCAGGGTGTTCCAGCGGGAGATCAGGTCGGTCATGTCCGGCGCCCTGGGGACGTCCCGGGTGACCACGTGGTTCGCCGACTTCACCGCCGTACGCGCGATGTCGCCGGTGCGGCGGTCGTAGGTCAGGGTGGTGTCCGTGTAGAGCCGGCCGAAGGAGGCGGCGGAGGTCACCATGCGGGGCCGGCCGGACGGGTCGGGGACCGTGCAGACGTACGCCTGGTGGGTGTGGCCCGTGACCAGGGCGTCCACCGCCGGGGTGACGCTCCTGGCGATGTCCACGATCGGGCCGGACAGGCCGGCGCCGGCGCCCGGGGAGTCGCAGTCGTAGTTGTAGCTGCCGGAGGCCGGGTAGCCGCCCTCGTGGATGAGGGCCACGATCGACCGCACGCCCTGGCGCTGGAGCACCTTGGCGTACTTGTTGATGGTCTCGGCCTCGTCCTTGAAGGTCAGTCCCTTGACGCCGTCCGCCGAGACGATGCCCGGGGTGCCCTCCAGGGTGACGCCGATGAAGCCGATGCGGACGTCCTTCTTCTTCCAGATCCAGTACGGCTTCATGATCGGCTTGCCGGTCCTGTCGTCCAGGACGTTCGCGGCCAGGTACGGGAAGTCCGCGCCCCGGAACCTCTTGCCGGTGTAGCAGCCGTCCGTCGGGTGGCAGCCGCCGTTCTGGAGGCGGGCCAGCTCCCGGGCACCCTCGTCGAACTCGTGGTTGCCGACCGAGGTGACGTCCAGGTCCAGCTTGTCCAGCGCCTCGATGGTCGGCTCGTCGTGGAACAGGCCCGACAGCAGCGGGGAGGCGCCGACCATGTCACCGCCGGCCGCGGTGATCGAGTACGGGTGGCCCTCGCGGGCCTGGCGGAGATGGGTGGCGAGGTACTCGACACCGCCCGCGTCGACCGTCCTCGTCGTACCGTCCGGCTGGAGTTCGGTGACCCGGCCGGAGGAACCGGCCGGCGGCTCCAGGTTGCCGTGCAGGTCGTTGAAGGACAGCAGCTGCACGTCCTGGTAGCGGCCGTGACGGCTCCCGCTCTCGTGCGCGTCCGCCGGGAGTGCGGCGGTGAGCGCGGCCATCGTGGCGAGACCTGCGGCGGTGGCGAGAAGACCGTACGTGCGACGTCCGGTGCGCCGGGGCGCGGCTGGCATGGGGACCCCCCTGTGGGTCGGCTGTGCTGGCTCGGCGCAGCCTAGGGTCAACGCGCGTAGCGCGACAGGGGGTTCAGGGTTACATCCTGGTTTCGGCACTTCCCGCCGCCCGCCCCGTACCCTCATACGCATGAGCAGCGACGACACCGTACGGGCCTTTCCCGCCCGCTCCATCGAGACCCACTCCGCGCTCACCCCGGACCGGGCCCAGGCCGTGCTGCACCTGCTCGGCGAGGCCGCCCGGGTGGACGGCCAGCAGCCGGTGTCCGAGCAGGGCCGGCTCCAGCTGCGCGGAGGTGCCCGCCCGGGCGTCTCCCATCTGCTGCTGACCGTCGACGGGGAAACCGCCGGCTACGCCCAGCTCGAGGACACCGACCCGGTGGAGGCGCCGGCAGCCGAACTCGTCGTGCACCCGGCGCACCGCGGACACGGGCACGGCCGGGCGCTCGGCTCGGCCCTGCTCGCCGCCTCCGGCAAGCGACTGCGGGTGTGGGCGCACGGCGGGCATCCGGCCGCCCGGCACCTCGCCCAGGTCCTCGGACTGACCCTGTTCCGCGAACTGCGCCAGATGCGGCGGTCGTTGACCGACCTGGAGCTGCCCGCCCCGACGCTGCCGGAGGGCGTGACCGTACGCGCCTTCGTGCCCGGCAAGGACGACGCGGCCTGGCTCGCGGTGAACGCCGCCGCCTTCGCCCACCACCCGGAGCAGGGCTCGCTGACCCAGCGGGACCTGGACGCCCGCAAGGCCGAGCCGTGGTTCGACCCGGCCGGGTTCTTCCTCGCCGAACGGGACGGGGAGCTGGTCGGCTTCCACTGGACCAAGACGCACGCCGAGGAGGGGCTGGGCGAGGTGTACGTCGTCGGCGTGCGCCCCGGCGCGCAGGGCGGCGGCCTCGGCAAGGCCCTCACCACGATCGGCCTGCGCCACCTGGCCGCCCAGCAGCTGCCGGCCGTGATGCTCTACGTCGACGCCGACAACAAGGCGGCGGTGTCGGTCTACGAACGCCTGGGCTTCCAGGTCCACGAGACGGACCTGATGTACCGCACGGAGACGTGAGCCCCGCCGGCCGCGCGCGCACCTGAGGGCCCCCGGCCGCACCCGGAGCCGGGGCCCGGCGGATCGAGGTTGACTTTCGCACATCCCTGCACCACCATTTCACTACTTGATTAGTGAAAGGGTGGTGCAGGGATGGTCGAATACCGCATCGACCGGCACAGCGGCGTGGCCACCTACGTACAGATCGTCCAGCAGACCAAACAGGCCCTCCGCATGGGCCTGCTGCAACCAGGAGACCGGCTGCCCACGGCACGCGAGGTGGTGGAGGCCACGGCCATCAACCCCAACACCGTCCTGAAGGCCTACCGCGAGCTGGAACGCGAAGGCCTGGTCGAGGCGCGGCGCGGACTCGGCACCTTCGTACGCCGGACCCTCGGCACCACCCCCGCCGACTCCCCGCTGCGCACCGAACTGGAGCAGTGGGCGCGGAACGCCCGCGCCGCCGGACTGGAGCGGGACGACGTGGCCGCACTCTTCACAGCCGTACTCGACAAGCACTTCCAGGGAGAACCGTCATGAGCAGCGACACGGCGTTGAGGGCCGAGGCTCTCGGGAAACGGTTCGGCCGCCGCGGGGCCTGGGCCCTGCGGGACTGCTCGTTCCGGCTGCCCACCGGGCGCGTGTGCGCGGTCGTCGGCCCCAACGGCGCCGGCAAGTCCACCCTGCTGGCCCTGGCCGCCGGCCTCACCGTCCCCACCGAGGGCACCGTGAGCGTCCTCGGCACCACACCCGCGACGGCCCGCCCCCAGGTCGGCTTCGTCGCCCAGGACAAGCCGCTCTACCCGCAGCTCACCATCGCCGAGACGCTGCGCATGGGCGCCGACCTCAACCCCGGACACTGGGACGCGACCGTCGCCGAGCACGTCGTCGCCGGCGGCGACCTGGACCCGAAGGCCCGCGTCCGCACCCTGTCCGGCGGCCAGCGCACCCGCGTCGCGCTCGCCCTCGCCCTCGGCAAGCGGCCCCGCCTGCTGCTCCTCGACGAGCCCATGGCCGACCTGGACCCGCTGGCCCGGCACGAGCTGATGGGCACGCTGATGGCGGAGGCCGCCCAGTACGGCACCACCATCGTGATGTCGTCGCACGTCGTCGCCGAACTGGAGGACTCCTGCGACCACCTGCTGCTGGTCGGCGGCGGCCGGATCCGGCTGGCCGGTGAGATCGACGACCTGCTCGCCGCCCACCTGCGGGTGACCGGCGCCGCCGACGCCACCGCCCTCGACGGGCACACCGTGGTGGAGTCCCGGGTCACCGGCCGCCAGCTCACCGCGCTGATCCGCCCGGCGGCACCGCTCTCCGGCGACTGGCGCACCTCCGCCCCCTCGCTGGAGGACCTGGTCCTCGCCCACCTGCGCAACCCCGCCGCGCCGGTCCTGACCGAGGAGAGTGCCGCATGACCGCCGCCCTGACCGGCACCGCCCCGGCACCGGCCGCCACAAACCCGCGCCTGGCCCGCTGGGTGCTGCGCCTGCACCGGCCCGCGCTGTACGGATGGACCGGGCTGGTGCTCGTCCTGGCGGCCCTGCTGCTCGCCCTGCGCGGCCCGCTCGCCGACGCCGCCGCCGAGGCCTGGCGGCAGTACAACGCCTGCGACGGTACGCGGTGCGACTACGACCAGGCCGCGCTCCTGCGCTACAAGGACTACTACGACTACGCCACCCTCGCGCTGAACGCGCTGCCCCTGCTGGTGGCCGCCTGGGCCGGCGCCGCCCTCACCGGCCGGGAACTGGAGTCCGGCACGGCCCTGCTGTCCTGGACACAGGGTTCCTCACCGGCGCGCTGGCTGGCGGCCCGGCTGGCCGTGCCCGCGGCCGCCGTCACCGCCGGGACCGCCCTGCTGTTCTGGCTGCACCGCCTCGCCTGGAGCGCGGGCCAGGGCCGCATCCACACCGCCAAGCCGTGGTCCGACCGCTGGACCTTCCACGCCAACGGCCCCAGCACCGTCGCCCTCGCCCTCGCCGGGCTCGCGGCCGGCACCCTCGCCGGCCTGCTGCTCCGCCGTACCCTGCCCGCACTCCTGCTCGGCACGGCCGTCGCCGCCGGCATCCGGGGCCTGGCCGAGACCGCGCTGCCGCACCTGTGGCCCGCCGTCACCCGCGTCTCCACGACGGACCAGGGTTTCCCGGGCTCCGGCCTCACCGTCGACCAGGGCGTGGTCACCCGCACCGGCGCCCACGTGCCCGTCCCCAGCTGCGACTCCGTCGAGGCGTGCCGGAGCGCGTACACCGGTCTCGTCGGGCACTGGAACACCTACCACCCCCTCTCCCACTACTGGCCGCTCCAGCTCACCACCAGCGCGCTGGTCCTCGCCGTGGCCGGGCTGCTCGTCCTCGGCTGCTTCCTGGCCCTGCGCCGGCTGACCGGACCGGCCACGGACACCACCGCCGGCAGGGCCACCACCGGAGGAACCACCGCATGACCACCGTCCCCGCCACCGCCCGCCCGGCCGTCCGACGCACCCTGCTGCGGCTGCACCGCCCGGCCCTGCTCGTGTGGACCGCGTTCGCGCTCCTCGCGGCCGGCGAACTGCTCTGGGTGCACTTCTCGGCGGCGCCCCGGGACCGGTCCTGCCGGTCCGGAGGCTGGTGCGTGTACACCGCGTTCACCGACACCGGCAACGTCGTGAACCTCCTCGGCGAGGCCCTCTCCTACGCCCCCTGCGCGGTGGCCGCCTGGGCCGGCGCCGCCCTGATCGGCCGCGAACTGGAGTCCGGCACGGCCACGCTGGCCTGGACCCAGGGCACCACCCCGGTCCGCTGGCTGACCGCGAAACTGACCACGGCCGCGCTCCCCCTGCTCGCCGGCACCGCCCTGCTCGCCCTGGCGTACAACAAGGTGTGGTCCGCCGACCAGGACGTCCTGGTCACCCACTGGTCCTGGGACCGCGTCTTCCTCCCGCGCGGCCCGCTGCTGCCCGCGCTCACACTGTGCGCGCTGGCCACGGGAGCCCTCGCCGCCCTGACCCTGCGCCGTACGCTCCCCGCCCTCGCCGTCGCCTGCGCCGGCACCCTCGCCGTACGGCTGTACCTGCGCGAGCTGTGGTGGCCGCTGCGCGGCTCCCTGCACGGCTTCTGGCCGCTGCACCTGGCCGCCACCGCCATGGTCCTCGCCCTGACCGCGCTCCTCACCACCGCCGCGTACACGGTCCTGCGCCGCCGGTCCGCCTGAGCCCGTGACCCGTGCCCGCTCCGGTACGCCACCCCACGGCGGGCACGTACCGGACCGGGCCTCTTCCGCGACCGGGAACCCCTTCGGGCCGCCCCCCGCTATCCCGCACGTCATGTCTCCGTAACCACTGATTCAGACGGGCTTGCGACGCTCGGCCAATGAAGCCCGCCGTGCCAGAACCTTCGCCGCCCCCCGAGGGGCCCGCGGGGAACGGGGCCGTGACGCTCCCGCCCGCACGTTCCGACGCGCCTGTCTCCCCCGCCGCGCGGAAGAATGGGTTCATGAGCCAGTCAGACACCCAGGCGGAAGTCCAGCACCCGCAGCCCTCCGTGGGCTCCCTCGCCGCGCACCGCCCGCACACCGTGGCGGCCGCGGTCTCCGATCTGGAACCCGACATCGACGCGGACCTCGACGCGTACGAGGAGTCACAGGCCGGCGGCAGCCCCCTGCCCCAGGGCCGCTTCCTCGACCGGGAACGCAGCTGGCTGGCCTTCAACGAACGCGTCCTGGAACTCGCCGAGGACCCGGCCACCCCCCTGCTGGAGCGCGCCAACTTCCTCGCGATCTTCGCCAGCAACCTCGACGAGTTCTTCATGGTCCGGGTGGCCGGCCTCAAGCGCCGAATCGCCACCGGCGTCGCCACCCGCTCCGCCTCCGGCCTCCAGCCACGCGAGGTCCTGGAGATGATCTGGGCCCGCTCCCGCGAGCTGATGGCCCGGCACGCCGCCTGCTACCACGAGGACATCGCCCCCGCACTCGCGGAGGAGGGCATCCACCTGGTCCGCTGGAACGAACTGGCCGAGAAGGAGCAGGCACGGCTCTTCACCCTCTTCCGGCACCAGATCTTCCCCGTCCTCACCCCGCTGGCCGTGGACCCCGCGCACCCCTTCCCGTACATCTCCGGCCTCTCCCTGAACCTGGCCGTCGTCGTACGCAACCCGGTCAGCGGCCACCGGCACTTCGCGCGTGTGAAGGTGCCGCCGCTGCTGTCCCGCTTCCTGGAGAGCAGCCCCGGCCGCTACGTCCCCATCGAGGACGTCATCGCCGCCCACCTGGAAGAGCTGTTCCCGGGCATGGAGGTACTGGAGCACCACACCTTCCGCCTCACCCGCAACGAGGACCTCGAGGTCGAGGAGGACGACACCGAGAACCTCCTCCAGGCCCTGGAGAAGGAACTCATGCGGCGCCGCTTCGGCCCGCCCGTGCGCCTGGAGGTCGAGGAGTCCATCGACCGCGAGGTGCTCGACCTCCTCGTGCGCGAGCTGAAGATCTCCGAGGCCGAGGTGTACCCGCTGCCCGGCCCCCTCGACCTCACCGGCCTCTTCCGCATCCACTCCCTGGACCGGCCGGAGCTGAAGTACCGGAAGTTCGTCGCCGGCACCCACCGCGACCTCGCCGAGGTCGAGTCCGCGTCCGCGCCCGACATCTTCGCGGCCCTGCGCGCCCGCGACGTCCTCCTGCACCACCCCTACGACAGCTTCTCCACCTCCGTACAGGCCTTCCTGGAGCAGGCGGCGGGCGACCCGGACGTCCTCGCCATCAAGCAGACCCTGTACCGCACCTCCGGCGACTCCCCCATAGTCGACGCGCTCATCGACGCCGCCGAGTCCGGCAAACAGGTCCTCGTCCTGGTCGAGATCAAGGCCCGCTTCGACGAGCACGCCAACATCAAGTGGGCGCGCAAACTGGAGGAGGCCGGCTGCCATGTCGTCTACGGCCTGGTCGGCCTGAAGACCCACTGCAAGCTGTCCCTCGTGGTCCGCCAGGAGGGCGACACCCTGCGCCGGTACAGCCACGTCGGCACGGGCAATTACCACCCGAAGACGGCCCGCCTCTACGAGGACCTCGGCCTGCTCACGGCCGACCCCCAGGTCGGCGCCGACCTCTCCGACCTGTTCAACCGCCTGTCCGGCTACTCGCGCCGCGAGACCTACCGCCGGCTCCTCGTCGCCCCCAAGTCCCTGCGGGACGGCCTGGTCGCGCGGATCGACAAGGAGGCGCAGCACCACCGTGCCGGCCGGCACGCGTTCGTCCGCATCAAGGTCAACTCGATGGTGGACGAGGCGATCATCGACGCGCTGTACCGGGCGTCCCAGGCAGGCGTACCCGTCGACATCTGGGTCCGCGGCATCTGCGCCCTCCGCCCGGGCGTCGCGGGCCTGTCGGAGAACATCCGGGTCCGCTCCATCCTCGGCCGCTTCCTCGAACACTCCCGGGTGTTCGCCTTCGGCAACGGCGGCGAACCGGAGGTGTGGTTCGGCAGCGCCGACATGATGCACCGCAACCTCGACCGCCGGATAGAAGCCCTGGTCCGGGTCGTCGACCCCGGCCACCGCGCCGCCATCGACCGGCTGCTGGACACCGGCATGTCCGACACCACGGCCTCCTGGCACCTCGGCCCCGACGGCGAATGGACCCGGCACGCGACCGACACGGACGGCCAGCCCCTGCGCAACGTCCAGGAGATGCTCATAGACGCCCGGAGGCGCCGGCGTGGCACAGCGACACCCTGACCCGACGGACACCCCGGCCATGACCGTCACCGGGGACGCCCTCGCGGGCTACCTGCGCGCCCAGGCCACGGAGTTCCTCCGCGCCCTGCGCCTGCACCGGGAGACCGGGGGCCAGAGCGGAGGCGCCCCCGCCCGGGCACGCGCCGGCACGGGCGGGGGCGTGGGCGGCACGGAGGAGTCCGTCGACGCCGCCCGCGCCCTGCGCCGCTCGGCCCGCCGCATCAGCGGCAGCCTGCACACCTTCCGCCCCCTGCTCGACCCCGACTGGTCCGAGGAGATGCGCCCCGAACTGGCCTGGCTGTCGGGCACGCTGGGCCTGGAGCACGCCTACGAGGCCCGGCTGGAGCGGCTGCTGCTGGCATTGCAGCGGCTGTCGGGAGCTTCGGTGTTCCCCGGGCGTACGGTGACCCCGGCCGCCGTCGGCCCCGGTGGCCCCGCCCGGCCGGCGGCGACAGCGGAACGCAGCGCCCTCACGGTCGGCGCGGCGAAAGCGGGCGCACTGCTCGAACGCCAGCTGACCCTGGCCCGGACGCGGGCCCACTCCACGGCGCTCCAGGCCCTCGGCTCCTCCCGCTTCCACGCCGTCGCGGACAAGGTCGCCCTGCTCGCCAGCGAGGTGCCCCTCGCCCCCGCCGCCCCCGGCACCGCCCTGCACACCCTCGCCGCGGCGGCCGAGGAACGCCTCACGGACGCCGTCACCGCCCTCCCCCTGGTCACCGCCGGCCACCCCTACAACGCGGAGGCCCTGGTCCACGGCCTCTCCCCGGACCCGGCACCGCACCCCCAGGACGGCCCCTGGCACCAGGTCCGCCTCCTGCTGCGCCTGCACCGGTACGCCCACGAGGTCCTGCACGGCACCGGCACCGCCCCCGTGGACGTACGCCTGCTGACGGCGGGCCAGGCCCTCGACCGCCACCGGGACGCCTCGGAGGCGGCGGCCGCGGCGGCCCAGGCGGCCCGCACCCCCCGCATCACCCCGGCCACGGCCTACGCGCTGGGTGTCCTCCACGCCGACCAACGCCACGAGGTGGAAGCGTCCCGCTTCACCTTCCAACGAACCTGGCAGAAACACACCGCCAACGCCCCCTGAGCGGCACGGACGGGGCCCGGACACCCCGGCGACCCGGACCACCGGCCACCCGCCGTGACACCGGGCACCGGCCAGCGGCAACCGGGAGGCCTGCCAGGCACACCGGCCGCGCGGAGCGGCGAGGCTCAGTCCCGTCACCGGGCCGGGCCACGGTTCCCCCGTGGGCCGGGCGGCCCACCACGTGCCATGGCACAGGGCACCGGCCGGAGACAGCGGGGGCTTGCCAGGCACCGGCCGCGCGGAGCGGCGGGGTCGAGACCCGTCACCGGGCCGGGACGCGGGCGATGCCGTGCCCCGGGCGGCCGGCTGCGCGCCGTCGCACCGGGCGCCGGCCACCGGCCGCGCGAAGCGGCGCGGTCGAGCCCGTCACCGGACCGCCGTACGGACGACCTCTCGGCCACCGGCGGCCGGGGCCTGCCATGTCCACCGGCCACGGAGCGGCGGAGTCAGCCCTCACCAGCCCGCGCCACCCGGCGACCCCCCGGCCACCGGTGGCCGGGGGCCGGGGGCTGTCGGGTGGGGCGGCCGCCCGGGGCGACGGGGCCGGCCCCGTCACTGGACCGTCGTGTGGCCCTCGGCGTCCGTGCGGGCCTGGCTGCGGGCTCGGCGGGCGGGGCCGCGCCAGCCGCAGCTGCATCTGGCCACGCAGAAACGGCCCTGCTCGGCCGTCGTCGTGAGGTGTTCCTGCCCGGGCCGGGCACGCTCCTGCCCGTCCTGCTGCGCCGCGGTGACTGCCACGCCGACAACGGTACCCATCCGCGGCCGGAGCCACCCCCGAGCGTCTCCCGGGCTTCCCCGGGGTTTCCGCGCCTCCGCCCGCCCCCGGACCCCCCGCCCGGCCAGGTGCCACGGCGGCGCGTGACGGCGTTCCCCAGCCGTCGTTATCCGGACGACAGGGCGACCCGTGACGGACACTCCGGCTGGGGGCAGGCAGGCATGGATCGGCGGCAGGACAGACGCGCGGCCAGGACGGTCGTCGCGGTGGGCATCCTCCTCGGCCTCGGGACGGGCACCACCGGCTGTGCCGGCAGCGGGGCCGCCGCCGAGGACGTCAAGGGCGGCGGCGATCCGGTCGCCGTGCTGCACCGGGCGGCCGACGCGCTGCGCGCCGCGGGCAGTTCCAAGGCCGGCACCTCGATGGAGATGGCGACGGGCGGCACCCGGGTCACCATCCGCGGCCGGGGTGTCTACGACTACCGGCGCCGCCTGGGCAGGCTCACCGTCATGCTGCCCGAGGACCCCGCGGGCGCCTCCGAGCACCGGCCCATCACCGAACTCCTCGCCCCCGGCGCGCTGTTCATGAAGAACCGGGGCGCGGGCGTGCCCGCCGACAAGTGGGTGCGGGTGGACAGCGCCACACTGTCCGACGGCAACCTGGTCACGGGCGGCGCGACCGACCCGTACGCGGCGGCCGAGGTGCTGCGCGGGACGCGGCAGGCGGTCTTCCTCGGCCGGACCAGGGTCGGCGGGACGGAGGTGCGGCACTACCGGGGCACCGCCGACCTGGCCCGTGCGGCCCGGTCCGCCTCCGCCGGCAACAGGGCGTCCCTGGCCGCGGCGGCGAAGGGCTTCGCCACGGCCGCGGTACCGTTCGACGCCTACCTGGACGACCAGGGCCGCATCCGCAAGCTCCGGCAGCGCTTCAGCTTCGTCAACGGCCGCCGGAAGGCCACCGTGGCGGTCGCCTCGACCCTGCTGCTGTACGACTTCGGCGTCCCCGCCGAGGTGCGGCTGCCGGCGCCGGCGGGCATCTACGCCGGCCGGGTCGCCGAGCGCGCCACCGGCGGCGGCGTCGGAAACCGGCCAGTGCACTAGTCCGTGATGCCACCCCGTAAGTAGCCCGTCCGTGCCATGCGCGGTGTGTGGGCCGCTGCCTACCCTAGGAAGTCGGTGACGGCGGGGAAGAGGTGAGACGGGTGGCTCCGGTCGGTGGTACGGCGGTACAGGACCACGTGGCTCTCGCCGAGATCGAGCTGTGCGGAGAGCTGATCATCGCGGCCTCGGCGGCCGAGGACCGGCTCAGCCTGGAGAGCATCGACGAGGTGCTGCGGGTGGCGAAGGAGCGGGATCCGGCCTGACGGCCGCCCCGGCCGGGCCGGGCGGCTCACGTGCGCAGCAGGCGGCCGATCGCCTTCGTCGCCTCGTCCACCTTCGCGTCGATCTCGTCACCGCCCTTGACGGCCGCGTCGGCGACGCAGTGCCGCAGGTGCTCCTCCAGCAGTTGCAGCGCGAAGGACTGCAGCGCCTTGGTCGAGGCGGAGACCTGGGTGAGTATGTCGATGCAGTAGGTGTCCTCGTCCACCATCCGCTGGAGCCCGCGGATCTGGCCCTCGATGCGGCGCAGCCGCTTGAGGTGCTCGTCCTTCTGGTGGTGGTAGCCGTGCGTGGCGCCGGCCTCGGTCGTCGTCATCGCTGGCCTCCGTCGGGGAACGAGCTGCGGACAAAAGGGATACATACCCCCTGTGGGTATATGGTAACGAACTTTGCGGGGTAGAGGGCCCTTGGTACGCCCCCGTGCTGATCACCGTGGTTCATGGGCGACACTGGGGGACGGCCCATTAGCCGTGGCCGGATGATGCGCCTAGCATCAGCCTGACCGAAACCGAAGCACCCCGAGGACCCCACGTGCGCTTTCGTCTGACCCCCAGGGAGACGAGCTTCTACGACATGTTCGCCGCGTCCGCGGACAACATCGTCACCGGCTCGAAGCTCCTGATGGAACTGCTCGGGGCGGACTCCTCCGCCCGGGCCGAGATCGCAGAGCGTATGCGGGCCGCGGAGCACGCAGGTGACGACGCCACGCACGCGATCTTCCACCAGCTGAACTCCTCCTTCATCACGCCCTTCGACCGCGAGGACATCTACAACCTCGCGTCGTCCCTCGACGACATCATGGACTTCATGGAGGAGGCGGTCGACCTGGTCGTCCTCTACAACGTGGAGGAACTGCCCAAGGGCGTCGAGCAGCAGATCGAGGTCCTGGCCCGGGCGGCCGAGCTGACGGCCGAGGCCATGCCGAACCTGCGGACCATGGACAACCTCACCGAGTACTGGATCGAGGTCAACCGGCTGGAGAACCAGGCGGACCAGATCCACCGCAAGCTGCTCGCCCAGCTCTTCAACGGCAAGTACGACGCGATCGAGGTGCTGAAGCTCAAGCAGATCGTGGACGTCCTGGAAGAGGCGGCGGACGCGTTCGAACACGTGGCGAACACGGTGGAGACCATCGCCGTCAAGGAGTCCTGAGGCGTCGATGGACACCTTCGCCCTGATCGTGACCGTCGCGGTCGCGCTCTTCTTCACGTACACCAACGGCTTTCACGACTCCGCGAACGCGATCGCCACCTCGGTGTCGACGCGGGCGCTGACCCCGCGGGCGGCCCTCGCCATGGCGGCCGTGATGAACCTCGCCGGCGCCTTCCTCGGTTCCGGGGTCGCCAAGACGGTCAGCGAGGGCCTGATCGAGACACCCCAGGGCTCGAAGGGGATGGGCATCCTCTTCGCCGCGCTGGTCGGCGCGATCGTCTGGAACCTGGTCACCTGGTACTTCGGGCTGCCCTCCTCCTCGTCCCACGCGCTGTTCGGCGGCATGGTGGGCGCGGCGCTGGCGGGTGGCACGGACGTGCTCTGGAGCGGCGTCCTCGACAAGGTCATCATCCCGATGTTCGTGTCGCCGTTCGTCGGTCTGATCGTCGGCTACCTGATGATGACCGCGATCATGTGGCTGTTCCGGCGGTCGAACCCGCACAAGGCAAAGCGGGGTTTCCGCATCGCGCAGACCGTCTCGGCTGCCGGCATGGCGCTCGGCCACGGCCTCCAGGACGCCCAGAAGACCATGGGTGTCGTGGTGCTGGCCCTGGTGATCTCCGGCAACGCGACGTTCGACGACCCGATCCCGGTGTGGGTGAAGCTCGTCTGCGCGCTGATGCTGTCCCTCGGCACCTACGCGGGCGGCTGGCGGATCATGCGCACGCTGGGCCGCAAGATCATCGAGCTCGACCCGCCGCAGGGGTTCGCCGCGGAGACGACGGGCGCGTCGATCATGTTCACGACCGCCTTCCTCTTCAAGGCGCCGATCTCCACCACCCACGTCATCACCTCGGCGATCATGGGCGTGGGCGCGACCAAGCGGGTCAACGCCGTCCGCTGGGGTGTGGCGAAGAACATCGTCCTCGGCTGGTTCATCACGATGCCGGCCGCCGCGCTGGTCGCCGCCGCCGCCTTCGGGATCGTCAACCTCGTGGCGCTCTGACGGACAACGAGTCGGGCCCGCCCCCGGGATCCGGGGGCGGGCCCTTCCGCGTCCTCGCGATGGCACCGCCATGCAGCACCGCGAGGGGTCAGGGGGTCAGCCGAAGCGGCCCGAGATGTAGTCCTCGGTGGCCTGGACGGACGGGTTGGAGAAGATCCGCTCGGTGTCGTCGATCTCGATCAGCCGGCCGGGCTGCCCGACCGCCGACAGGTTGAAGAACGCCGTGCGGTCCGAGACCCGCGCCGCCTGCTGCATGTTGTGCGTCACGATGACGATCGTGAAGCGCTCCTTCAGCTCGCAGATCAGGTCCTCGATGGCGAGCGTGGATATCGGGTCCAGCGCCGAGCAGGGCTCGTCCATCAGCAGGACGTCCGGCTCGACCGCGATCGCACGGGCGATGCACAGGCGCTGCTGCTGGCCGCCGGACAGGCCGGAGCCCGGCTTGTTGAGACGGTCCTTGACCTCGTTCCAGAGGTTCGCGCCCTTGAGCGACTTCTCGACGACGTCGGTCAGCTCGCTCTTCTTGTAGCTGCCGTTCAGGCGCAGGCCCGCCGCCACGTTGTCGAAGATCGACATGGTGGGGAACGGGTTCGGGCGCTGGAAGACCATGCCCACCTCGCGGCGGACGGACACCGGGTCGATCCCCGTGCCGTACAGGTCGTCGTCGTCGAGCAGCACCTTGCCCTCGACCCGGCCACCCGGGGTGACCTCGTGCATCCGGTTCAGCGTGCGCAGGAACGTCGACTTGCCGCAGCCGGAGGGGCCGATGAACGCCGTCACCGAGCGCGGCTCGACGGTCATCGAGATGTCTTCGATCGCCTTGTGGGAGCCGTAGTAGGCGGTGAGTCCGCTCACGTCGATTCGCTTGGCCATTACTACTTCACTTCCAGTCAGTCGCCTGGCGGGCCCCGGTCGGCGCCCGGCCGCGCGGCGGTAGCCGCGGATTGTCAGCGCGGGGCCTTCCAGCGGGCGATGCCGCGGGCCACCAGGTTGAGGATCATCACGAAGGCGATCAGAGTGAGGGACGCCGCCCACGCGCGGTCGTACGACGCGTCGGCGCCCGCGCTGTACTGCTGGTAGATGTACAGCGGCAACGACGCCTGGGCGCCCTCGAACGGGTTGTTGTTGATGAACGGGTTGCCGAAGACGAGCAGCAGCACCGGCGCGGTCTCGCCCGCGATACGGGCGATGGCGAGCATGATGCCGGTGGTGATGCCGCCGATGGACGTCGGCAGGACCACCTTCAGGATGGTCCGCCACTTCGGCACGCCGAGCGCCAGGGAGGCCTCCCGCAGCTCGTTCGGGACGAGCTTGAGCATCTCCTCGGTGGAGCGGACGACGACCGGCATCATCAGGATGGCCAGGGCCAGCGAACCGGCGAAGCCGAACGGCTGCATCTCGAAGATGAGCATCAGGCTGAGGATGAACAGACCCGCGACGATCGACGGGATGCCCGTCATGACGTCGACGAAGAAGGTCACCGCCTGCGACAGGCGGCCCCTCCCGTACTCCACCAGGTAGATCGCGGTCAGCACACCGACCGGGGCACCGATGACGGTGGCGAGGCCGACCTGCTCCAGGCTGCCGATGATGGCGTGGTTGATGCCGCCGCCCGTCTCGGAGTCGGCGACGACACCCATGGAGTGGGTGAGGAAGTAGACGTCGAGGACCTTCACGCCGCGCGAGACGGTCGTCCAGGCCAGGGAGACCAGCGGGACGACGGCGAGCAGGAAGGCGACCCAGACCAGGGAGGTGGCGACCCGGTCCTTGGCCTGCCGGCGGCCCTCGACCCGGGTGGCGATGCCGTAGGTGCCGAGGACGAAGAGGATCGCGGCGATCAGGCCCCACTGGATCCTGCTGTGCAGGCCGCCGGCCAGGCCGATGAGGACCGCGAGGGCGACCGAACCGGCGGCGATGACCCACGGGGACCACTTCGGCAGGCGGGCGCCGTGCAGCGAGCCGGCGCGCTTGTCGGTGACGGCTGCGGTGCTCATGCGTTGGCCCCCGAGTACTCCTTGCGGCGGGCGATGATCGCGCGGGCCGCGCCGTTGACCGCCAGGGTGATGACGAACAGCACCAGACCGGAGGCGATCAGCGCGTCGCGGCCCTGCTCGGTGGCCTCACCGAACTTGCTCGCGATGTTCTGGGCGAAGGTGCCGCCGCCCGGGTCGAGCAGGCTGAAGTGGATGTCGTAGTCCGGGGAGAGCACGGTGGCGACGGCCATCGTCTCGCCGAGGGCGCGGCCGAGGCCGAGCATCGACGCGGAGATCACACCGGAGCGGCCGAAGGGCAGGACGGCCATCCGGACGACCTCCCAGCGGGTGGCGCCGAGGGCCAGCGCGGCCTCCTCGTGCATCCGCGGGACCTGCCGGAAGACCTCACGGCTGACGTTGGTGATGATCGGCAGAATCATGATCGCCAGCAGGATGCCGACGGTGAGCATCGCGCGGGGGGCGCCGCCGTTCCAGGCGAACACGCCGGTCCAGCCGAGGTAGGTGTCCAGCCAGCCGTACAGACCCTGCATGTGCGGGACGAGGATGAGGGCGCCCCACAGGCCGTAGACGATGGACGGCACGGCGGCGAGCAGGTCGATCACGTAGGCGATGAGACCGCTCAGCCGGCGCGGGGCGTAGTGCGTGAGGAACAGCGCGATCGCGACGGCGATCGGAACCGCGATGACCATGGCGACGATCGAGGAGACGACCGTGCCGAAGGCCAGCACCGCGATGCCGAACACCGGCGGGGTGAGGTTGGTGTTCCACTCGAAGGTGGTGAGGAAGTTCCCGTCGTCCTTGCTGATCGCGAGGGAGGCGCGGTAGGTGAGGAACACCGCGATCGCGCCCATCACCGCCAGCAGCAGGATGCCGGAGCCGCGGGACAGGCCCAGGAAGATCCGGTCACCGGGGCGGGCCGCGCCACGGGACGTGCGCTGCCGCCCGGTCACCGTGGGCTGGGGGCTGGAAGGGGGAACGTCGGTCGTCGTCGATATGTCCATCGGGTTCTCCGGTCTGCGGAGCCGCGCCCCCACCTGGGGCCGCGGCTCGTGGCGGCGGTGCACCGGACGGTGCGGCCCGGACCTGAGTGGTACCGGGCCACACTCTCGGATCAGGTCAGCTCAGGCCCTCGATGGTGGTGCGGACCTTCGCGATGATCTCGTCGGGGATCGGGGCGTAGTCGTTCTGCGCCAGCACCTTCTGGCCGTCCTCACCGGCGATGTAGCGCAGGAACGCCTTGGTGGCGGGCAGGGTGTCGGCCTTGTTGCCCTTGTCGCAGACGATCTCGTACGTGACCAGGGTGATCGGGTAGGCGCCGTCGGCCTTGGTCCTGTAGTCGAGCTGGAGCGCCAGGTCCTTGCCGGTGCCGACGACCTTGGCGGCCGCGATGTCGGCGGTGGCGGAGGCGGTCGACGGCTTCACCGGGGACTTGGCGCCGGTGTCGATGGAGACCGTGGTGATGTCCTTGGCGTAGGACAGCTCGAAGTAGCCGATGGCGCCGGAGTTCTGCTTGACGCCCTGGGCCACACCGGCGGAACCGGACGCCGCCTGGCCGCCCTTGGCCTGCCAGGCCTTGCCGCCGGAGTACTTCCAGTTGTCCGGGGTGGTGGCGATCAGGTACTTGGTGAAGTTGTCCGTGGTGCCGGAGTCCTCGGAGCGGTGGAACGCCTGGATCTTCAGGTCGGGCAGCTTCGCGCCGGGGTTCAGCTGCTTGATCGCCGCGTCGTTCCACTTGGTGATCTTGCTGTCGAAGATCTTGGCGATGGTCGGGGCGTCCAGGACCAGGTTGTCGACACCCGGGACGTTGTAGCCGAGGGCGATCGGGCCGCCGACCATCGGCAGGTCGATGCCCTGACCGCCGGAGCAGACCTTCTTGGAGGCGGTGACCTCTTCGGGCTTCAGCGCGGAGTCCGAACCGGCGAACGCGATCTGCCCCTGGGTGAAGGAGGTGACACCGGCACCCGATCCGGCGCCCTTGTAGTTGATCTGCACGTGGCAGGCCTGGGAGAACGCCTTGACCCAGGCGTCGATCGCGTTCTTCTGCGCGGAGGAGCCGTCCGCGAGGAGCTGACCCTTGGCGTCGTCGCACTTGACCGAGCCCGCGCCGGCCGACGCGGAGGTGTTGCCCGACGCCTTGCCGCCGTCGCCGTTGTCGTCGGAGCCGCACGCCGTCAGGGCCAGGGCGCCGGAGACGGCGACAGCACCGAGGGAGAGGGCGCGCAGCCGGTTCTTGCGCTGAAGCTTCACTTCTGGTGGTTCCTTCCAGAGGCCGCCGCTGTCGGCGGCGCGCGAGGGTCGAAAAGGTGCATGAATGCGTTGAGCGCGTTCATGCCCGCACTCAGCACCCGGTACGGCCGAAACTAGGCAGAACAGGTGAAGCCACCGATGGCCGGAAGTGAACGAGGAGTGAACCCCTGCCGTCGGCCCGGTGAGGTCACGGAATGCTCACGGGGAGGGCACGCGGAGGTTCCGACGGCCGAGCCGCCCGGACTTGTATTCGATGTTCTTCATACGGTCAGGGGGAACCCCGCGGTGCGGGGCGTCGTCTCGTTCCCCGAGAGCCGAGGAAAGGCGACGGACATGGAACGGCGTACGTTCATCTCGGGCGGCACGGCCGCCCTGGCCACGACCGCACTGACCGCGTGCGGTGCGGGCGGAGGCGGTCCCGCCCCGGCCGCGGCGCACCCGGGCACATCGTCGGGTTCCACCTCGCTCACGGCCCTGAGGACCACCAGCGCGAGCGCCGCCGCGAACTGGGCGGCCCTCGCCCGCGACCTCGACGGCACCCTGGTGCGGCCCGGTGACGCCTCCTGGAAGACGGCCCACCAGCTGTACAACACCCGCTTCGACGGCCTCAAACCGGCCGCGGTGGCCTACGTGGCGCACCCCGCCGACATCCGTACGGCCCTGGCGTACGCCCACGCGCACCACATCAAGGTGTCGATACGCAACGGCGGCCACTCCTACGCCGGCTACTCCTCCGGCGACAACCGGCTCGTCCTCGACGTCTCCCGGCTGAACCGGGTCCGGGTCAGCGGCGGCCAGGCCGTCGTGGGCGCCGGCGCCAAACTGATCGACGTCTACCGCGCACTCGCCGCGAAGGGCGTGACCCTGCCCGCCGGCTCCTGCCCCACCGTCGGCATCTCCGGCCTGGTGCTCGGCGGCGGCCACGGCGTCGCCTCCCGCGCCTACGGCCTGACCTGCGACAGCCTCACCCAGGCCACCCTGATCACCGCGAACGGCACCCAGGTCACCGCGGACGCCACCCACCACTCCGACCTGTTCTGGGCCCTGCGCGGCGCCGGCAACGGCAACTTCGGCGTCGTCACCGAGCTGCACTTCCGGACGCACCCGGCACCGCAGGCCGTCACCGCCTACCTGACCTGGCCCTGGGCCAAGGCCGCCAAGGTGCTCAAGGCCTGGCAGGAGTGGGGCCCGAGCCAGCCCGACGAGATCTGGTCCTCCCTGCACCTGGCGTGCTCCCCCGGCCGCACCCCGACCGTCTCCGTCTCCTGCTTCTCCCTCGGCACCTACGGCGAACTCCAGAACGCCGTGGACCGCCTGGCCCACCGGGCCGGCGCCGACGCCGCCTCCGTCACCCTGCGCCGCCGCGGCTACGAGGAGGCGATGGAGATCTACGCCGGCTGCTCGTCCTTCTCCGCCGACGCCCAGTGCCACCTGCCCGGCTCCACCCCGGGCCGCTCCCCGCAGGGCAAGCTGGGCCGGGAGACGTACGCGGCCCGCTCGGACTTCTTCGACCGCTCGCTGTCCGCGGCCGGCATCCAGACCGTGCTCAAGCAGACCGCCGCCGTGCGGGGCGGCGCGGGCAGCATCGCGTTCACCGCGCTCGGCGGCGCGGTCAACCGGGTCTCACCGACCGCCACCGCGTTCGTCCACCGCCGCTCCCGGATGCTGGCCCAGTACCTCGTCTCCTGGGGCGCGGGAGCCTCCGGCAGCACCGCCCAGACCTGGCTGACCTCCGCCCACACCGCGATGAAGCCGTACGCCTCGGGCGCCGCCTACCAGAACTACACCGACCCGACGCTGAAGAACTGGAAGCAGGCGTACTACGGGGACGCGGCCACCCGGCTGGGCAAGGTCAAGAAGCAGTACGACCCCCAGCGCTTCTTCTCCTACACCCAGGGCCTGTAGAGCCCACCGTGGTTCGTCCCCCGGCCGGGGCACCGGCTACGGCCCGGCTGCCGGGCCGCCGTGGCTGGGCGCGGGGGACGCACGCGCGCACCCGCCGCGGCTCGGCCCAGCGGGGAACACACCGGCTGCCACCGGGAGCCGGACCGGCGAGGACACCCGCTGCCGGGCCGGCGGGCGGCCGGCGGGCCCGTGGTGGCCGGACCGGCAGGGGCACCGGCTGCCGGGCCGCCGTGGCCGTCCGTGCGGCTCCACGCGCCCCGTACGGGGCTCAGCCGCCGTCCGCCGCGCCGGCGGCGTACCCGGCCGTCCCGCGCGGGCACCGACACCGGCAGCGGCTCACGCGGCCAGGTCCCGTTCCTCGGACTCCGCCGGGCGGTGGGCACCGGCGAGGACCGGGACGCCCGGCGCCGAGCGCCGCCGTACCAGCCCGCCCACCCTCGGCGAGCGCTCCACGGCCCGCATCAGCGGGGTCAGCAGGGCCGTGGCCGGCGGGGACAGGAGCAGGACGACCGCCGTACCGAGCGCGAAACCGCCGACGACGTCCGTCGGGTAGTGCACGCCCATGTAGACCCGGCAAAAACCCTCCAGCAGGGCCAGGCCGATACCCACGAGGCCGAAGCGGCGGTGGGCGACGAAGAGGCCGACCCCGAGCGCCATCGTGATCGTCGCGTGGTCGCTGACGAAGGAGAAGTCGTTCTTGCCGGAGACGAGGACGTCCAGGCCCTCGTGGTCCAGGAAGGGGCGGGGACGCCGCACGAAGCCCCGTATCGGCACGTTCACCAGCACCGCCAGGCCGGCCGCCAGCGGCGCCCACACCAGCGCGGCCACCGAGGGCGCCGCCTCCTCACCGCCCCGCCGCCGCACCGACCACCAGCACCACAGGATCAGCAGCACCATGGCGAGCAGCAGGCCGTACTCGCCGACGAACTCCATGACCCGGTCCCACCAGTGCGGTGCGTCCTTGGCCAGGCCGTTGATGTCGTAGAGCAGGTCGACGTCGGGGTTCGATCCGGAATCGGCGAGTACAGCCATGGTGCTGCGGCCCCTTCGTCGTTCGTCCGGACGCACCGGGTGTGCGTCGCTCCTGCCCCCCGTGGTTCGTAGATCCGCTTCCGCTGCACTGCCGCACTGACGTCCGCTCGGCTACGTCAACAGGAACGCACAGCCACCATTCATACGTTCCACTCTCCACCGAATGATCACGCAGACGTTATCGAAGAGAGACTCATCGCCGCAGCTCAGGGGGTGGGTTCACGCGCGGTTCACACCCTTGTGGGGAGTGCTTTTGCGCCATCTTCGGTGACCCGGGTCGCCCCGAAGTAGTCCGGGGTGTCGACGGGGTCGAACCGGATCACGGCACCCGTCCGGGGCGCGTCGATCATGTATCCCCCGCCGACGTAGATACCCACGTGCCGGATGGCCCGGGAGTCGGTGAGATTGTCCGAGAAGAACACGAGGTCGCCGGGGAGCAGCTGGTCCCGCGAGGGGTGCGGGCCGGCGTTGTACTGGTCGTTGGCGACCCGGGGCAGGGTGATGCCCACCTTCTCGTACGCGGCCTTGGTCAGACCCGAGCAGTCGAAGCGTCCGCCCTGGTCGGCGGTGCCGTTGCCGCCCCACAGATAGGGCGTGCCGAGCCTGCTCTGCGCGAAGGCGATGGCACCCGCCGCCGCCCGGGTGGGGTCCAGCCGGCTGACCGGCGCGGCGAAGCTCTCCTCCAGGCTGCGGATGCGCCGGACGTAGTTCCGCGTCTCGCTGATGGCCGGAACCCCGCCCGCCCTTATGACGCGGTAGGCGCCCGCGTTGTAGGCGGCGAGCATGTTGTCGGAGACGTTGCCGGGGACGTGCCTGACGTACTTCGCGAGTTCGCAGTCGTACGACGCGGCCGACGGGATCGCGTCATTCGGGTCCCAGATGTCGCGCCTGCCGTCGCCGTTGCCGTCGATGCCGTGGGTCGCCCACGTACTCGGGATGAACTGGGCGATGCCGCGGGCGTCGGCCGGGCTGACCACCGTCGGGTTCCACCCGCTCTCCTGGTACAGCTGGGCGGCGAGCAGCGCCGGACTGAGCGCCGGGCACAGATTGCCCCACTGCTGCACGAGCGACTTGTACGCGGCCGGTACGGCGCCCTTGGCGAGCCCCCGGGCGCCCGAGGTCGCGCCGTTGACCAGGTTCCCGGCCACGATGTACACCCCGACGACGAGCAGCATGACGAAGCCCATGCCGAGCGCGACGGCCGCCCCACCGAACACCCATACCTTCCGCACGGTTCAACTTTCCCCCATGCGGACCCCGTTCAAGGCCATTTGGACGCGAAGTGGCGTCATTTCACAGCTGCGCCGCCCTGACTGACGCCTCCTCAGGAAGCGGAAGCCGCATCCCGGTACAGCTCGGCCGCCTCGCCGCCCAGCACCACGCTGTAGGAGACGTCGGCCGTGGCCCCGCCCTGCTCATGGCCGCCGATGACACCGACGACCTGGCCGTCCCCGTTGACCCAGGGGCTGCCGCTGGTGCCGCCGGTGAAGTCCGGGCACTCGACGCGCTGCTGGGTGGCGCCGTACGAGGCCGGCTTGGCGGTGCAGCCGATGGGCGCCTCGCGGGAGTCCGGGTAGCCGGTGACGGTCACCGCGGTGGCACCCGTGGCCGTCCCGGCCGTGAACCGGTTGGCCCCGACGACGTCCTCGAGCCGCTCGCCGTCACGCTCGGCGACGGAGGCGAAGGCGACGTCACTGTCCTCGTCCTGGCCGCTGGTCCACCCGTCGGGCAGGAACCGCCGCGTCACCTTCCACACCCCGAACGGCGCCTGTCCGTCCCGGTAGCCCGGCGCGAACACCAGATCGCCGTCGGTGCCGTCCACGCAGTGCGCGGCGGTGACGAGGAGGTCGCCGCGCGGACTGTGCACCACGGACGCGGTGCAGAAATGGCCACCGGACGGCCTGCCCGCCCCGTCCACGCCGAACAGCGCCCCGACCCGCGCGTTCTGCCGGGTCGCGACCGCGTCGGCCGTGACCCCGAGAGGCCCCGGCCCGTCGTCGGCGGCGGCCACCGACGCCGAGGTCAGCGCGAGCAGCACCACCGCACCGAGCAGCGCGGGCCGGGAGGTGACCGAGATGCGTGAGATGCGTGAGATGCGCTTCATCGAGCCCCACTCTGTCCCACGAAGCTGAGAAACCCGCTCCGACATCACTGAGATTCTCCTGTGACCCCGGATGCCCCGCCACCGCAGACCCGAAAACTCAAGGGACAGCAGAGTGTCCCGTGCCTCTGAGTGATCACTGTCCGGCCGCGCACGACCCGGGTCTCCTTGTCCGGCCGATCACCGATGGAAGAGACTGGTGCCCTTCGCATCGCACGGAGAACGGCGGGGGACACCAGCGATGACCACGACGAGAGCCGGCACCGTCCAGGGGGCGGCCGCACCGCCCCCGCCGCGGGCCGGCCGGAACCGGCTGGTGGGTGCCGCGCTGATCACCGCATCCCTTGCCGCCGCACTGACCTGCTCGTTCGTCTTCACCACCTGGCTGCCCACCGATCGCACCCTGTACCGGGAGTACAAGGCGGCCAAGGCGTGCCCCGCCCGCACGGTGGTACTGAGGTCGGAGGACTGCCTGCGGAAGGTCCCCTTCACCGTCGAGGGCACCCGGAAGACCCCCAAGAACCTGCGGGCGACCCTGCTCGGCCGGGAGCCCTTCCCGAGGACGGTCGTGCCGTTCGGTGACTCGGGACCGGTGCTGAGCGGGCTACAGCGGGGAGACCGGGTCACCGGTACCGTCTGGCGCGGCGTCGTCGTGGTGGTCGCCGCGGGGGACGTCCGGCAGGATTCCGCCGACGCTCCGCGCGACGAACCCCAGATGACGGCCGCCTTCGGTACGTTCGCGGGGCTGCTGGCGGCACTGGCACTGGTGTTCGGTGTCATGCGTCTGGCCAGGCCGCGCGACCCCGGACTCTTCAC
This sequence comes from Streptomyces sp. NPDC014991, assembly GCF_043080665.1. Lineage (NCBI taxonomy): Bacteria > Bacillati > Actinomycetota > Actinomycetes > Kitasatosporales > Streptomycetaceae > Streptomyces > Streptomyces sp. NPDC014991. The sequence goes on along the minus strand of NZ_JBIBVY010000020.1, from coordinate 9,140 downwards.
CTGGCGCCCGTACGGCAAGTGGCTGCTCATCGTCACGGGGGCCACCTGCGCCGTCGTGGGCCTGTCCACCGTGTGGACGGGCCTCCCGTGGCTGCTCGTGCCCACGGTCTGCGGGACGGTCGTGGCAGGTACGGCGTGGCTCCTCCACCGAGACCTGCGGCTCGGACGGGGCACACCACAGAACGGGCCTGACATCGCGAACGAACGCTGTCCCACCACCAGGCCCCTGCCGTGACACCCCAGGCCGGGTCCGCCAAGTCGCCCGGCCCGCCGCCCGTGAGACCATCGACACGAGGTCTCACCCGACCGGTCGTCAGAAACCACGCCGGAGACCGCGACCGGTCGTGAAGGAGGTCAACGGCCGCACCACGCGCCGGGTTCCGCTCCGACCTCATTGCCCGGCGTGACCTGCCGTGATACACAGAGTGACCGTGCGGACCATTCGCACGAAATCCGCCAGTCAATGACGTCAAGTCGACATACGTAGGCGACGTTGTCGGCGACAATGAGGCCTGACCTCTGCACACCGCAGAGGCACACGCGGAACTACCCACCAGGGGCGGTGACTTACATGCTCTTTGCGGCCGACAAGGGAGACATCAACACCATCATCGGCGGAATCGCTCCGGACTGGGGCCCCTTCGGCAGCCTGGGCAACGAGGCCAAGGTGATGATCGAGGTGGTCATGGCCGTGGCCATCCTCCTCTGCCTCGGCCTCGCGGTATGGGGCGCGGCGAAGCAGCGCATCGGCGCCACGGCCCTGCGGGACACCTTCAGCGCGGAACAGGGCAAGGGCCTGATCATCGCCGGCCTCACCGGGGTCTTCATCATCGGCTCCCTGGGCACCCTGTTCACCATCGTGTACGGCATGGCGGTGTAACCCCTCCCCTCCCGGGCACGCCCGGCCACGGCTGTCCCCTCCACCCCACCCACCCGTCGTGCCCACCGGCTGAGGTTGCGTCTCCCTGATGTCGAGTCACCACACCGCGCCCGCGCGGGAACCAGCACGGCTACCGTCGTATGTCTACGAGGTGGAGGGGGCGTACGCGGCATGAATCCCGGAGATGAACAGAGCTACACCGACTACGGCGACACGGGCCACACCCGAACCCGTCTACCGGAGAACGACCCCTACGGCGGCGCCCCCCGCCGCCCCCACCGCTCCTCCTCCAAGAGCCTGGTCACGGTGGTCGGCGTGGTGGTCCTCCTCATCGCCGCCATCGCCTTCGCAAACAGGGGCGACGACACGGCGACGGATGCCGCCACCACCAAGGGCTCCCGCCCCCAGACCTCGTCGACAGCCCCCTCAGGCACCCACCCCGTCGGCACCAAAACCACAGGCATCCCCTCAGGCTTCCCCCGCACGGAGCAGGGGGCACAGAGCGCGGCGGCGAACTACTCAGTCGTGCTCGTCTCTGCCGACATCCTCAAGCCGATGCGACGAAGCGAGATCGTCAGTCAGGTGTTTGCAGCGGACCAGCAGGACGCACTGGCCAGCAAGTTCAACAAGGCGTACGGCAAGGAGTTCCTGGCCAACCTGGGCCTTGATGCCAACGGCAATGCGCCCGCCGGGCACACCTATGTCTCACGTACCGCACCGATCGGCACAAAAACGACCACCTACTCCGGCACCACTGCCACCATCGAGGTGTGGTGCACAGGTGTGTTCGGTACCGCCGGGGATGATTCGACCAACCCCGTCATCAGCGACTGGTTCACCATGACCCTTGAGCTGAGTTGGTCGGGTGATGACTGGAAGGTCAGTCGCTTCTCCCAGAAGGACGGCCCAGCGCCGGTCCCTGGTGACGACAAAGCTTCCAGCGCCGATCAGATGGCCAAGGCAGTCGAGGAGTACGGAGGCTTCACTTATGCCCGGTAGCCCGCGCCGCGTACTCAAAGTCGCCGCCGCCGTCACTGTCGTCCAGGGCGCTCTCTTTCTGGTGGCCGGACGAGCTGTAGCCGCCCCTACGCCCACGCCCACACCGTCCTACTCGTCCTCCGACAAGTGCGACCTCATCGTCGGCCCCGCCAAGCAGTACTGCGAAAAGGGCGGCGGCAGCTCCAAAGGTGGGAGTCTGGGCACCAACAACCCCCTGACCGACACCCTCGACCCCCTTTCCTCTCTCGCGAAAGGCTGTGCCGACGCCGCCGCGTGGACCATCGGCAAGCTCAGTACCGCCGTGAAGGAAACCGCCAACGTAGACTTCACCAACGCGAAGTTCCTTCAGCAGTACGCCGTCGTCTTCGCCGCCTCCACGATCCTCACCCTCCTCCTGTGGCTCCTGGCCGTGGCCAAGCGAGCCGTCCGCGGTGTGCCGCTGACCACCGCCATCTCGGAGGCCATCGGCTTCCTGTGGCTGACGGTGCTCGCCTCCGCCTTCACGCCCCTGATCCTGTACACGGTCGTGTCGGCGACGGACGGCGTCACGGAGGTCCTCGCCAAGGCCACCGGCGACCAGACCGACACGTTCTTCGGCACTTTCTCCGGCGCCCTGAACAAGGGCACCGACATCGGCGGCGGCCCCATCATGCTGATCGTGGTCTCCCTGGTCAGCATCCTCGCCGCCGGCATCCTCTGGCTGGAGCTGGTCATCCGCGCCGCTCTGCTCTACGTCGGCGCCCTCCTCGGCACCGTCGTCTACGCCGGACTGGTCGACAAGAACCTGTGGGGGCACGTACGCCGCTGGGCCGGCATCATGATCGCCGTCATCCTCGTGAAGCCGGTCATCGTCATCGTGCTCGGCCTCGCCGGAGCCCTCTCCGGCGCCGACGGCCCCGACGCCTTCTCCGCGGTCGTCTCCGGCCTGTCCATCATCCTGCTCGCCATCTTCGCCAGCGCGATGATCTACCGTTTCGTCCCCGGCTTCGGCGACGAGATCGCCGGCTCCCGCAGCAACCGCATCATGCAGGGCGCCGAGGGCAAGGCCGCCGCCGTCATCAGCTCGCCCGCCACTCTCGTCGCCCAGGGGATCAAGACGCACAGCACCCGCGCCGACAACAACGGCGGCGGAGGCCAGTCCGGCAGCGCCCCGCGCCCGGCCAACCCCGTCACCGGCGGTGTCGCCGCCCACAGCAGCCGTACCCCCACCGGGAACGCCGGCGGATCCGTCCCCGCCGCCCCCGCGCCCCGCGCGGCCAGCCCGGTCAACACCCCGCACGCCAGCAACGCCCGCAACAACCGCACGGGAGGTGAAGGGCGTTGACGACCGAGTCCCACCTGTCCCATCCGGTCACGCCCCGCCGTACGTATCTGATCGGCCGCGCCCGGCCCAACGCCATCGTCGGCCGGAACCGCGAGTCCGGCGAGATCGCGCTGATCGTCATCGGCGCGTTCCTCGGCATGATGTGCGGCCTCCTCGTCCCGGTGCTGCCCCTGCGCATCGTGCTGCTGACCGGCTTTCCGCTGCTCGCGCTCGCCGCAGTCTACGTGCCGTACAAGCGCCGCACCTTCTACAAGTGGTTCGAGATCAACCGCAGCTACAAACGGACCGTCAAGCGGGGCGCCCACTACCGCTCGACCGTCATGGAGGCCGGCACCGGCCTCGACGGGCGCGAGGTCGAGATCGGACCTCCTCCCGGCATCGGGCGCATCAACTGGCTCGCCGCCCCCTTCGGGCCCGACGAGATCGCCGTACTGCTGCACGCCGACCGCAAGACGGTCACGGCCGCCATCGAGATCGAGGGCCCGGGCGTCGGCCTGCGCGACTCCGAGGACCAGGAGGCCCTCGTCGACCGCTTCGGCACGCTGCTCAAGCACGTCGCCAACGGCGACGGCTTCGTCACCCGGATCCAGATGCTCGCCCGGACCCTGCCCGCCGACCCGGACGCGCACGCCAAGGACGTCTCCCTGCGCGGCGACGTCCGCTCCCCGGACTGGCTCCAGCGCTCCTACGACCAGTTGCAGTCCATGGTGTCCACCAGCAGCGAGCAGCACCGCGCCTACCTCGTCGCCTGCATGCACTACACCCGCGACCTGGCCGCCGAGGCGAACGCCATGGCCCGCGCCGTCCGCGCCCACGGCGCCAAGGTCGACCGGGACGCCGGGCTCGCCGTCGTCATGGCCCGCGAGCTGACCGACATCTGCTCGCGGCTCCAGGAGGCCGACATCCGCGTACGGCAGCCCCTGGGCCAGGGGCGGCTGGCCTCTCTCATCCACTCCATGTACGACCCCGACCACCCCATCGACCACATCCAGGCGATGACCAAGCGCAACGCCTGGCCGGCCGAGCTGGACGCCATGGAGCCCACCTTCCTCCAGGCCAAGACCCGCGAGTCCAGCACCCGCGCCCCCTGGTGCCACGCCACCGCCTGGGTGAAGGAGTGGCCGATGACCCCCGTCGGCGTGAACTTCCTCGCCCCGCTCCTCGTCCACACCCCGGACGTCATCCGGACGGTCGCCGTGACGATGGATCTCGAGCCCACCGAGGTCGCCATCGAGCGGATGCTGACCGAGAAGACCAACGACGACGCCGAGGCGTCCCGCGCCGCCAAGATGAACCGCACCGTGGACCCCCGGGACATCGCCGCCCACAACCGCCTCGACCAGCGCGGCGAGGACCTCGCGAGCGGCGCCGCGGGCGTCAACCTCGTCGGCTACATCACCGTCTCCTCCCGGTCCCCCGAGGCCCTCGCCCGCGACAAGCGCACGATAAGAGCCTCCGCCGGCAAGTCGTACCTCAAGCTGGAATGGTGCGACCGAGAGCACCACCGCGCCTTCGTGAACACACTTCCGTTCGCCACCGGCATCCGAAGGTAGGGGCTGAATCGCCGATGCGGGATCCGCTGTCCGTCCTCACCGAAGCCTTCACCTCCTTCCTCTTCGGGAAGGTCGAGACGACCCGGCTGCCGGTGCGCACCTCCACGGGCCAGGCCCAGGCCGTCTACCTGCCCACGGCCGCGCCCGGCCTCGGGGACTCCGGCGTCATCATCGGCCGCGAGGTCTACTCCGGGAAGGGGTACATCTACGACCCCTTCCAGCTGTACGGCCAGCAGCTCCCGGCCCCCCACTGGCTCGTCCTCGGCGAGTCCGGCAACGGCAAGTCGGCGCTGGAGAAGACGTACGTCCTGCGCCAGCTGCGCTTCAAGGACCGCCAGGTCGTCGTCCTGGACGCCCAGGGCGAGGACGGGGTCGGCGAGTGGAACCTGATCGCCGAGGAGCTGGGGATAACCCCCATCCGGCTCGACCCGACGGCCGCCCTGAACCACGGGATCCGGCTCAACCCCCTGGATCCGGCGATCACCACCACCGGCCAGCTCGCGCTGCTCCGGACGATCATCGAGGTGGCGATGGGCCACGGCCTGGACGAACGCTCCGGCTTCGCCCTGAAGGTCGCCCACTCCTACGTCAACGAGACCATTCTCGACCGCCAGCCGGTCCTCACCGACATCGTCGAGCAGCTACGGCACCCCGAGCCGGAGTCGGCGGAGGCGATGAACGTCGCCATAGACGACGTTCGCGCCTGGGGTCTCGACGTCGCCCTGGTCCTGGACCGGCTGGTCGACGGCGACCTGCGCGGCATGTTCGACGGCCCGACCACGGTCGGCATCGACCTCGACGCCCCGCTGATCGTCTTCGACCTGTCCCACATCGACCGCAACTCCATCGCCATGCCCATCCTCATGGCGATCGTCGGCGTGTGGCTGGAGCACACCTGGATCCGCCCCGACCGGAAGAAGCGCATCTTCCTGGTCGAGGAGGCCTGGCACATCATCAACAGCCCCTTCGTGGCCCAGCTGTTCCAGCGCCTGCTGAAGTTCGGCCGACGGCTCGGCCTGTCCTTCGTCGCCGTCGTCCACCACCTGTCCGACGTGGTCGACGGCGCCGCCGCGAAGGAGGCGGCAGCCATCCTGAAGATGGCGTCGACCCGGACGATCTACGCCCAGAAGGCCGACGAGGCACGTGCCACGGGCCGGGTGCTGGGCCTGCCCAGATGGGCGGTCGAGATCATCCCGACGCTCACCCCCGGCATCGCGGTCTGGGACGTCAACGGCAACGTCCAGGTGGTCAAACACCTGATCACGGAGACGGAACGCCCACTGGTCTTCACCGACCGGGCGATGACCCAGTCCTCCAGCGACCTGGCGGCCGACGAGGCCCTGCGCGCGGCCGAGCTGGAGGCCGAGCAGCGGGCGGCGGCCTTCGTGGAGCAGCATCTGGGCGACTCCGAGTCGACGGTGGCGTAGGGGAGGGGCAGGGTGAGACCGGACGACCGCCGCGACGCCCGCAGGGAGGGCCAGGGCGGCATCCCCGACGGACTGTTGGTCGGCATGCTCGCGTTCCTCCTCGGCATGACCCTGCTGGTGTGGACGGCCACGGGGCTGGCGGCCCGGCTCGCCCAGGGCGCCTGGCCCCACGGCGTCACCTTCACCCGGACGCCCCTGGCCATGCGCCACCTCATCTCCCGGCCCCACGACATCACCGGCGCCTGGCCGGACACCTCACCGGCCCAGCTGTCCGGCTGGGGCCTGTTCTGGGGTCTGTTCATCGGCCAGCTGATGATCCTCTTCGTCCTCACGCTGTTCGTGCTCGGCACGGTGACCCGGTGGCGCGCGCGCCGCGCGACGACCAGACACGGTGGGCTGCCGAACGCCGGAGCCGGGGTCAGCGAACCGGACGTCAATGGGCTTGCGACAAAGGGGCCGTTCGCCTCCGCGCCCACGACCGCGACTTCGGCGCTCGAGGTCCCGGCACCGGCCCCCGCACCGCCCTCACCGGCCCCCACGCCCTCACCGGCGCCACAGCCCACACCCACGCCACCCACGCCCACGCACGAGATCCCGGCGCCTCGCAGCGAGCCCGAACCGCAGGGGGCCGGCGCCCTCCTGGCCGGCACTGCACGGACGGGCGGATGGGAAGCCCCCCGCACCGACGGCCCGGTGCTCTACGGCACCCCGGCGAACCGGCAGCCGGCCGCGGTCCGGGCCATCCGGGACGCCGCCGGACCCGCCCTCGTCGTCACGTCGGACCCCGCCCTCTGGGCGGAGACGAAGGACGCGAAGGCCAAACTGGGCCCCACCCTCCTCTACGACCCGACACACCTCTGCGACACCCCGGCCCGTCTCCACTGGTCCCCGACGGCGGGCTGCGCGGACAGACAGACCGCGCTGCACCGGGCGACAGCCCTCCTCGCCCCCGTACGGCCCACCGCCAGGATCGACCAGGCCGTGGCCGACACGGCGACCACCCTCCTGCGCAGCTACCTCCACGCCGCCGCCCTGGAGAACCGCACGATCCGCCACGTCCACCGCTGGGCCCAGGGAACCCAGGTCCAGGAGGCCGTACGGACCCTGCGCACCCATTCCAAGGCCGCCCCCGGTGCCGCGGGCGAACTCGAGGCGGCCCTCACCGCACACCCCGAACGCCGGGACATCGCACAGGAACTGACCAGCAGGGCCCTGTCCGCCCTCTTCACGGTCAACATCCGCGAGGCCTGCATCCCGAACCGAGCCGATGCCCTCGCCCTGGATTCCTTCGTCCACGAGGGGGGCACACTTTACGTGGTCGGTGAATCCATCGAGGACCCCAGAAGCGACCCGGGCGCAATGCCGCTCCTGACGGCCCTCGTCTCCAGCGTGGTCGAGCACGGCCGGCGCATGGCCGAACGGTCATCCTCCGGTCGGCTCGACCCACCACTCACCCTGGTCCTGGACGACATCGCGGCCGTGGCACCGTTCCCCGAGCTGCCGGCCCTGCTCGCCACCGGAATCGACCAGGGCCTGCCGACGCTGGCCCTGCTGCGCTCCCGTGAACAGGCCCGCTCCCGCTGGCCGCACCAGGAGCTGCCGGTCTAGACCCGGCCGGTGCAAGCGGGCGGGTTCCCTGCCTGCCGGTCCAGGACGAACTCCAGCTCGTTCTCGGACTCGTCGTGGGTGAACGCGACGACGAGTCCGCTCGGCACGAACCCCACCTTGCGGTACGCGCCCTGGGCCCGCACGTTGTCCTCGTGCACGATCAGCCGCACCCGCTCCGCCCGCTGCTGCCACGCCCAGTCCAGAGCGGCGTCGAACAGCGCCTCGACCAGCCCGTTACCGCGGTGCCCCGGCCGGACGTACACGCCCACGACATGTCCCTGCCGCCGCTCGACCGGATACCCGGCCCAGTCCTTCGTCCCCGCCTCCTCGATGAGCACGGTGACGGTGCCGGCCCACGTCCCGTCCGGCGCCTCGGCGATGAGCTGCCTGGACGTCGTGGATCCCTCACCGGACCGGACGGCCCGGTCCTGCCAGAAGTCGTCGGGCCTGGCCGCTGCGTCCTCGTAGGTCTCCAGGAAGGCGATACGCGCGAGCGGGTCCCGCAGGGAGTCGAGCCGCAGCTGCCGCACGGCGGCCCACTCGTCGGGACGTATGGCACGGACGGTGTAGTCATCCCTGGTCAGGCCAGGTGCACCGGTAAGGCTGGTCATGTGGTCACCGTAGACCACCCGTTGTCGGTGGTACCCCGTATTTTGGCAGCATGACCACACTCAACGACCGGCCCAACACCGCGGTGCTCGTCATCGACGTCCAGAACGACGTGGTGGCCGGCGCCCACCGGCGGGACGATGTCATCGCGAACATAAACTCTCTCATCGGCAGGGCCCGGGCGGCCGACGTACCGGTGATCTGGGTACAGCACTCGGACGACGAACTGAAGAAGGGCAGCGACAGTTGGCAGTACGTCCCGGAGCTGGTCCGGGAGGCCGACGAGCCGCTGGTCCACAAGAGCTACCCGGACTCCTTCGAGGAGACCGAGCTGGAGAGCGTCCTCGCCCGGCACAGGGTGGGCGGGCTGGTCGTGGCGGGCGCCCAGACGGACGCGTGCATCCGTTCCACGCTGCATGGCGCGATCGTCCGCGGCTACGACGCGACGCTGGTGGCCGACGCGCACACCACGGAAAACCGCACCGCGTACGGCGCGCCCACCCCGGAGCAGGTGATCGCCCACACCAATCTCTACTGGAAGTGGCACGCGGCACCCGGCCGCAGGGGCGGAACGGTGAACACGGAAGAAGTCACTTTCTAGTGGCCCTCTTCCGTTCTTCCGTTGGTCTTCGACCGCGACCCGGATGAACGCAGAAAACCCCCGCATCGAAGATGCGGGGGTTTTCCCAAAAATTGTTCGGCGGTGTCCTACTCTCCCACAGGGTCCCCCCTGCAGTACC